>ONNU01000166.1 GCA_900319255.1 uncultured Eubacteriales bacterium | reverse complement strand
CTCCCCTTTAGGGGAGGTGCCCCGCAGGGGCGGAGGGGTTAAACTCTATGACTTTTGGCACGGTCTGCATTCCTAATTCCTCATTCCTGATTCCTGACTCCTGATTCAATTCCAAATTCTACTAAATCTAACCGCTGACGGATAAGAATTTAATCATTCCAAGCCCGGCGATGGCGCCGTCTGAAACGGCTTTGGCTATCTGCATCAGACCGCCGGTACAGTCTCCGGCTGCGAAAAGCCCGGGCACTGCGGTCGCCATGTTTTTGTCAACGATGATATTGCTGCCGTCCAGGGGAGCGCCCAGCTTTCTTGCAATATCGGAGCTTCCTGCGGTTCCTATTGCGATAAACAGACCTGAGATCTCAAGCCTTGAATCATCCTCGAATATAACGCTGTCAAGGGTGGTTTCTCCGGATAATTCCCTTATTTTTGCAGTGATGACATTGATGCCCTCCGGCGCTTTTGCGGATAATTCCTCGCCGTTTGTGAGGATGGTGACGGATGAGCAGGAATTGCTCAGGGTGGAGGCTTCGTGAACGGCATATTCGCCGCTGCCGATCACCGCCGCAGCTTTGTTTCTGTAGAAGAAGGCATCACAGACGGCGCAATAGCTTATGCCCCTGCCCTTGAATCTGTCCATGCCGCTGATAGCAGGATCCTTTCTTGATGCGCCGGTTGCAATGAGAACGCTGTCGAATACCTGCTCCTCCTTTTCACCGGAAAAGGCTGCGCTGAATTTCAGCTCCGGGGTGAACTGCAGCTCGATCAGCTCAGTGTCAAGAAAATGCGCCCCCAGCCTTTCTGCGTTTTTTCTGCCGTTTTCCAGCAGCTGCTCACCGGAAACAGGCTCGGCAAAGCCGAAATAATTTTCAATGAGGTGTGCTCTTGATAAAGCGCTTTGCCCGTTTGAAACGATGGTGACGTCGATATTATTGTTCCTTGCAAGATAGAGTGAAGCCGAGATCCCGGCAGGACCCGCTCCGATAATAAGAGCTTTTTTCATAACTTTCCGTCCTTTCTTTCCGCCAGCCCCTGGTTAACTAAGAAAAACCTGAGCCGGCAAATTTATTATATACATATTATACATTATAATTTGGAATTTGGAAAGTGGAATTTGCCGGCGTGCCGCCGGTGTCAAGATCGCGGGGGTAGGTCTGACAATGCTTTACTTTCGCTCTCGCGTGTTATACTTGGTTGGTAAGGGTAAATGAAATTATCCTCAGCCAACTTCTACGAATAGTCCCAGAAATATTTTAATCAGGAATTGCTGTTCCCAAGCGCCAGTTTTAAGGACAATACTGTCAATTTAAGATAAAACGCAGTATACTCCCTCCGTCACGGCTTCGCTGTGCCGCCTCCCTCGAGGAGGCAGGCGGCAGTAGTGAATAGTGAATAGTCGGGGAAGCGGCGATTGCGTTAGTGACTTTTGCAGAAAAAAGGGGTGCAGAAATGCCTAATTCTGTCAATAACCTAAAGACTTTGAAAAACGGTTGACAAATCAAAAAGGTGACTGTATAATTAATGAGTAAACTTGCGTGTATAATGCTTTATTATGTATTGTAATGCCGTGAGCCAGGAATAAAAGGGATCAGAATGATAATGATGAGATCTCATATATATTTATAAGGAGTGCGAATGATGGAAGAAAACAGAGAAAGAACAAGCGAACGGGAGATTGATCTACGCTCCATACTGAATTTGCTGAAAAGACACATAGTTCCGCTTTTGCTTGTAACAGCTCTTTTTGCAAGCGGCTTCTATGTTTATTCAAGGTTCTTCATTTCAAAGAAATATGAAGCCAGCGCTACTCTTATTGTTAACAATATGAGTAAATCAAAGAATATCGTAAATTATACAGAGGTTACTGCGGCTCAGAGCCTTGCGGATGTATATTCCATTATTATCAAATCCGATAAGGTAATGGTTCCGGTCATCGAGAATCTTAATCTCGATACCACACCTGAAATGCTCAAGAAGAGCATCACCGTGTCCACAGTCAACGCTACTCAGGTCATCAGCGTTACAATGAGAGATGTGGATGCAAACTATGCTAAAAAGGTCGTTGCTGAAATAGTAAAGGTCGCTCCTCCTGTCATTCAGAAGACGGTGGCAGCCGGCTCCGTTAAGGTCATCAGCCCCGCAAGAATAACTCATTCCGGCGCGCCTGTAAGCCCCAATAATACAAGAAATGCGCTGATCGGTGCAGCTATCGGACTTGTTATCACTCTCGTTTTCATCTTCATAAAGGAATTTTCAAACAATACCTTCAAGACAGAAGAGGATGTTACAAATTCACTCGGCATTCCCATCCTTGGCATTATCCCCTCGGTAGATACAAAGACCTTCAACAGAAGCGTCTGATAATGACGGCAGCAGGATAAGGAAAGTAATTCAAAAAAGGAAAAATAAAGGAAAAAACACTTAAAATGATTGATTTACATTGCCATATACTCCCGTCCATCGACGACGGCGCTAAGAATAAGGACATTTCTCTTGAAATGCTCAAGGAGGAAAGACGCCAGGGAGTTAAAGCTATTATTTTCACGCCCCATTTCAATTTCAGCAGAATAGACGTTGACAGCTTTGTCGAGGTACGAAGAAAAAGCTTTGAAAACCTGATGTCTGTTCCTGAGGTGGAGGATCTGGGCATAAAATTCAAGCTTGGCTGCGAGGTCTACTTTTCAACGAAGCTTAATGAAACAGACCTTGATCCCCTGTGCTTTGAGGGCACGAATTATATTCTCATCGAGCTTCCCACAGATCAGCGTCCCTATGGTCTGAAGCATACCATTGTGGATGTCATCAACAGAGGATATCAGCCGATACTCGCTCATGTTGAAAGATACCCCTATTTCACTGAGGATCCCGATCAGCTTTACAGCTTTATCGAAAAGGGCTGTGTTGCCCAGATAAATTCAGGCGCAGTGCTTGATTCTGATAAGGCGGCGCTGAGATATCTGAAATGGGGAATGGCTCAGCTTATCTCCTCCGATGCACACAATATGAAAAACAGATGCCCGAATCTCAAGGACGGCATAAGATTCATCAAGAAAAAGTACGGTGAGGATTATGTTGACTGGTTCGAGAAAAACGCTGTTGATGTATTCAAGGGCAGATATGTTGACGAGCCCATGATGAAAAAGCCTAAGAAAATTCTTGGCTTCTGGATATGAAATATAAATAAGAAAACTCCTGTTCTGCGGCAGTGCCTGCGGAACGGGAGTTCTGTTTTTGCTTTTGCTTTTGATACGGGTGCGGGATCACGAAAACTTTTCCGCTTCTGCGACCGCCAGCCTGTCACAGCGTTCATTTTCCGGATGCCCGTTATGACCCCGCACCCAGATGATCCTGACGGAATGTTTGTCCAGCAGGGAAAGCAGCTCATCCCATAATTCAGGATTTTTTGCCTTTGACTTATCGGATTTGATCCAGTTGTTCTTTTTCCAATTAGCCGCCCAGCCCTTATTGATACCGTTGCACACATACTGGGAATCGCTGGTAAGGGTCACGGAGCAGGGCTCTTTGAGCGCTTTCAGCCCCTCAATGACAGCCATCAGCTCCATTCTGTTATTGGTAGTAAGAGCCTCGCCGCCGGAAAGCTCCTTTTCTCTTCCGTTATATCTGAGGATAGTACCCCATCCTCCGGGACCCGGATTACCCTTGCAGGCTCCGTCGGTAAATATTTCGACTTGTTTCATTTAATCAACTCCGATCAAAAATTTATAAAATAAAAGTAATAGTTTCAACCTTCAAGAAGCTTCACGAATTGAGAAATAATTATAATGCCACCTCTTTACCAATGAACCCCGGCTACTCAGGGGATAAGGAAAGGGGATTCCAAAGCAGAACTGCTAATGAAGTATGGCTCAGGGCGTAAAAGCAGAACAACGGATTATCTTTTTCCGCACCCGGTGAAGATGTCAGCTTCATGGATTTATGTAATAATTCCCATAGAAAAGAGTTAGAAAACATGGTAGCAGGTCAAAGCGTACCCTTTCCAGATAAAAAAGTCATATGTTAATTATACATAAAATAATTGTCAGAATCAATAATTCAATTATAAAATTTTCGTCTTTTGATATGACATAATTGTTAAATGACAAAAATACTATTGACAGATTCGCCGCATAAGAGTAAAATAACTATATAGTTGTGTTCGGATCATTACATAGGCTATAAGGTGTAAAGTACGATTTTGTATCCTGTATTTGTTCGGAAGCTTGATACAGGAGCACCAGCTTGGCTGATCGTCTGTTATGCCGGTCAATATCAGCCGGAGAGTGAATAATGGCATTTCCATAGCTCATGCCCGTGCTATTTCTGAGAGCGTGTGGCCGCTTTGTCATTATCCTGCCCCGAAGGACTGAACGAATATCAAAACATGGAGGTAATTAAGTGGTTTCAGAGTATAACAACAGAAAAAATGCAGTGGGGAACGGAAAGAATAAAAAGCTGCAAAAAGCACGCACCGGTAAGACTGTCCGTCAGGGGAGATCAAGACCCCGTCAGGTGGAAAATTCCAAGCTGTTCGACAGGATAATGACGCCCCAGAAAATGTCAGACCAGCCCATAGGCGGTGCATCACTGAGCCTTGAGGAGACCCTCAGCGTAAAGCCGGAGGCTTCTTCACAGATGAAGCTCTCAGCCCGTACCGTGAAAAGAACAAGGGACAGCCGTTCGCCTCAGCAGGCTAAGCTCTCCAAAAGGGAATCCAGCGTAAAGATAACCTTCCTCGGAGGTCTTAATGAGATCGGAAAGAATATCACATTATTTGAGTGTGATGACGATATGTTCCTGCTTGACTGCGGTATGGCATTTCCTGACGGAGATATGCTGGGCGTAGACCTTGTTATCCCGGATTTCACATATCTTGAAAGAAACAAGGATAAAATCAGGGGTGTTGTGCTGACTCACGGACATGAGGATCATATCGGAGCAGTGCCTTATCTTCTGAAAAAGATGAATCTTCCCATTTACGGAACATCCCTGACCCTGGGACTTGTGAGCAGCAAGCTCAAGGAGCACGGTCTGCAAAGCAAGGCAAAGCTCAATGTCGTCAAGGCAGGTCAGCGCATAAAGCTGGGCAGGATCTATATTGAATTCATTCATGTGAATCATTCCATCCCTGATGCAGTGGGCGTTGCTATCCATACCAGCGCGGGAACTATTGTGCATACGGGAGATTTCAAGATCGACTGCACCCCTACCACAGGAGAAATGATAGATCTGTCACGCTTTGCCGAGCTTGGCAAACAGGGCGTGCTTGCGCTTATGGCAGATTCTACCAACGCAGAAAGACCCGGCTACACCATGACCGAGCAGAATATCGGTCATACCTTTGATATGCTTTTCAGAGAGGCAGAGGATTGCCGTATTATAATCGCGACCTTTGCATCGAACCTTGGCAGAATACGCCAGATACTTAACTGCGCGGAAAAATACGGCAGAAAGGTGGCATTTTCCGGACGCAGCATGATAAATAATATGACCATTGCATCCGAGCTGGGATATATAGATGTTCCGGAGGGGCTTATTATTGATATTGATATGCTTGGTCAGTATACAAAGGATCAGATCGTCCTCATCACCACCGGAAGTCAGGGAGAGCCTATGTCTGCGCTTTCAAGAATGGCATATTCCGACCACAGGAAGGTGGCTGTGGGACCGGATGACTATATAATCATTTCAGCAAATCCCATTCCCGGAAATGAAAAGATGGTAAGCACCGTTGTAAACGAGCTTATGAAGCACGGCTGCAAGATCGCATCTGAATCCATGTATGAAGTTCATGTATCAGGTCATGCCTGCCGTGAGGAGCTGAAGCTTATACAGGGACTGACAAAGCCGAAATATTTCATTCCCGTACACGGCGAGCAGAAGCATCTTGTAAAGCACGCTCAGATCGCTATGGATATGGGTATGCCCAGAGAGAATATATTTATCGGCGATATCGGCAATGTTGTGGAGCTGAGCAAAAGCAGTATGAAGCAGCTGCCCAGCGTTCCTGCGGGCAAGGTGCTGGTTGACGGTCTGGGAGTCGGCGATGTGGGAAGCATCGTTCTCCGGGACAGAAAGCATCTTGGTCAGGACGGACTTATCGTTGTCGTAGTAACTCTTGACAGCGCCACCGGTCAGGTCTGTGCAGGACCCGATATCGTTTCCAGAGGCTTTGTCTATGTCCGTGAAAGCGAGCCCCTTATGGAGGCTGCACGAAATTCGGTACTGCGTGCCCTGGATACCTGCGACAGACAGGGCATACATGAATGGAGCGTAATTAAGAATACCATCAAAGACGAGCTTTCAAAGGAGCTTTATGATAAAACAAGAAGAAGCCCCATGATCCTTCCTATCATTATGGAAGTGTGATTAGTGGTTAGTGAGTAGTTTATAGAATTTTGTTTTCAGATTATAGATTATACCTGAATCCGTGAAACTGACATTTCGGCTCAGGCGGAAAAAGAAAATCCGCTGTTCTGATTTAATGCCTTGAGTCATACTTTTTCAGTTTTTTCTGCTTTGGTGAGTCAAAAGGTGGAAACCACAAGGGGTTCCCCCTTGAGTTTTCCCCTTTTTGGAATCCCCTTTCCTTATCCCCTGTGGATAGCCGGGCTTCAGCAGCTAAGAGTTTGTATTTTTTTATTTGAGGGTGTTTAAAGCTCATCTGAAAACACACCTTGTCGGTAAATATGTTAATTCCGGCTAATGTATAAAACTATTCATAAATACAGTAGTTTTATAGTTTTGCCGTTGATTTTCACGGATTCATGTTGATGACATTCCCTTTCATGGGACAGTGATCGGATCTGCCTGGTCGGAGGATCGGGCATCTCCCTGGAAAACAGTATAACACAGGTGCGCGCGGCGTAAAGCTCTGCGGCACAGAGAGGAGGGTGTTATAAATGGGAAAAAGAAAAAACAGCATATTTATAACACCTTTGTTTGTTATACTTATCGTTGCCATGTTTATAATGGCATTGGTGTCCTATTGGTGGGATCACTATATCTTTGTAGCTGAGCTGATCTTTTCCATAGCGGCGCTTGTGGCTGTTTTTGTAGGTATGATTAATTATAAGAAATACCTTGTCAAAATTGTCACCGACGCTGCAAATTCAGCTGAGGATATTGATATCGAAAGAATAAATAATATAGCAATGCCTGTTGCCGTATTGGGTGAGCATAATGAAATAGTTATGGTCAACGATCTGTTCAAAAGCAGCCTTATCAAGGACGAGGATCCCACAGGTGATTTTATCGAGAAATTTCTTTCCGACAGCAATCCTGATTCCCTCTTTGATGAAAACGGCACAGATACCTATATCAACGGAAAATGGTATATCGCCTTTGCCGTGAGATCAGGACAAAGCCTTGTGGTCTATTTTGTGGACGATGATACATATAAGACCAATTCGGATGAATTTGAGGAATCACGTCCTGCTGTTGCGATGATAGCCTTCGATAATAAGGAAGAGCTTGAAAGAGACAGCGAGGAGGGTGAGGCAAGCCGTATCAAGGTACTTGTGGAAAAAGCTATAGCTTCATGGGTATCAAGAACAAGCGGCTTCTATAAAAAGCTTTCCGGGGGAAGATATCTTGCTGTTTTCGAGGAAAGAAATATCCAGCAGTTTGTTGAAGAAAAATTCAAGGTGCTTGAGGAGATCCGTGAGATCGAGATAGACGACCGTATGAACGCTACTATCTCCATCGGCGTAGGTCGTGGAGGAAGCAGCTTCAAGGAATGTGAGCTGTGGGCAAGACAGGCGCTTGAAATGGCACTGGGACGCGGCGGCGATCAGGCAGCCGTAAAGAAAAACGAAGTCTACCAGTTCTTCGGCGGTCTTTCAAAGGGCATAGAAAAGCGTGATAAGGTAAGAACCAGAGTTATCGCAGCTGCCCTGACCAACCATGTCAATAACAGCAGCAATGTTATTGTAATGGGTCACAGATATTCCGATCTTGACAGCGTGGGCGCATGTATAGGAATGTGGAGCGCAGTTGTAAAGGGACTCCATAGAAATGCATATATCTGTATAGATAAGCAGCAGACCCTTGCCAAGCCGCTGGTAAAATGCTTTGAGCAGGCGGGCTTTGCAAGTATATTCAAAAATGAGATGGAAGCCTATGATATGATAGACGATCATACGCTTCTGATAATAGTTGACACACATTCACCGAACTTTGTTGAATCAAAGGCAGTGTATGAAAAATGCCGTAAGGTGGTTGTAATAGATCATCACAGAATGATGGTAAACCATATTGATAATGCAGTGGTTTTCTATCACGAGCCGTATGCATCCTCCGCCTGCGAAATGACAGCGGAGCTTGTGCAGTATTTAGGGGACTGCTCTCTGAGCAGACTTGAAAGCGAAGCTCTGCTTTCGGGAATAATGCTTGATACAAAGAATTTCGTTCTCAGGACAGGTGTGCGCACCTTTGAAGCAGCAGCCTTTCTCAAAAGCAACGGCGCAGATACGGTGGAGGTAAAAAGACTTTTCTCCAATTCCATCGAGACCTATAAGGTCAAATATAAGCTTGTCAGCGAGGCTGAGGTATATAACTGCTGCGCAATAGCATTTGCCGATGTCAATACACCTGATATACGGATAGCCTCTGCCCAGGCAGCAGATGAGCTTCTGGGAATAGAAAATGTCAAGGCATCCTTTGTTATGTATAAGACAGGCAAGACCGTTAATATATCAGCCCGTTCTCTTGGAGATCTGAATGTTCAGGTCATAATGGAAAAGCTGGGCGGCGGCGGTCATCAGACTATGGCAGCCTGTCAGCTTGAGGGGGTAAGCATTGAGGAGGCAAGGGAAAGATTGCTGACGATAATAAATGAAACGGAGATAAAGCCCAAGGCAGACGCCAGCAAAAAGAAAGCGCAGTAATTGAAAAGCTTTCGCGCACCGCAGCGCACGAAAGCTTAAAAGCAATTTCTTCATAAAGTAATAATCAGGCTTTTCAGAATCTGAAGTCACAAATACAAAAAAGGAAAAAAGGAAAGGGCGATACAAATGAAGGTAATACTTTTACAGGATATCAAAGGCACAGGCAAGAAGGGGGAGCTGATAAACGTATCAGACGGATACGCAAGAAACTTTCTTTTCCCCAGAAAGCTTGCAAGAGAAGCAGACGCTCAGGCAATGAATGAGCTTAAAAACGCAGAGCAGTCAAAGCAGTACAAGATCGACACGGAAACAGCGCAGGCAAAGGCAAACGCTGAGAAGCTGAAGGATCAGACAATAGTCATCATCGGCAAGGCAGGCAAGGGGGACAGGCTTTTCGGTTCTGTCACCAGTAAGGAGGTTGCAGCAGAGCTTAAAAAGAAGTTCGGCATAGATGTTGACAAGAGGAAGGTAGTCCTTGAATCAGATATCAAAAGCTTCGGCACATACGGCTGTGAGGTAAAGCTTTACACAGGAGTTTCAGCGAAGCTCAAGGTAATGGTAAAGCCTGAGGAATCAAAATAATATGATGGTAACGCAGATTTGGGATGTCCTCTCAAATCTGTTGTCATTCTGATAAGAAACGGGGGTAGGAACAATGAGCGAAAACATGAGCGGATTTTCGATCGACGGGGCAAATCTGCCCTATTTTGTTGAGGGAGAGCAGGCGATACTTGGCGCAGTTCTGATAGATTCGGATCAGCTCACGACTGTGATGGAGCTGCTGCCCACTCCCGAATATTTTTATCTTTCAATACATAAGTCCATCTACCGGGCAATGCTGGAGCTGTTCACCGTGAGTAAGCCGGTGGACTTTGTTACTGTTCTCGAAAAGCTGAAGGCAGACGAGGAGGTTGACGATACAAATATAAAGGGCTATCTTGTTGAGCTGACGGATACCGTACCCTATTTTGACAGGGCAAGCGAATACTGCCAGATCGTCAGGGATAAATATCTTCTCCGCCGCCTGATAACAGCCTGCCGTGAGGTAATAACCGATGCGGCGACCCCGGTGGATAATGTCAGCCAGCTGATAGATTCGGCTGAGCAGCGTATTTTCGATATAAGAGATAATAAAAAGGTAAAGGGTCTTGAAAGAGTAAATGAGGTCATTCTCGAGACCTTTGACCGTCTTGATATACTTAATTCGCCTGAAAGTGATGCTTATAAGGCTCTGCCCACAGGTATTTCCGATCTGGACAGGACGATAACCGGACTGAACCGTTCCGACCTGATACTTCTTGCAGCCCGTCCGGGTATGGGAAAGACAAGCTTTGCACTGAATATTGCGCGCCATGTTGCAGTAAAGGCAAAGAAAAGAGTTGCCTTCTTCTCTCTGGAAATGTCAAAGGAGCAGCTTGCTTCAAGACTTTTGTCAACAGAGGGGCTTATCGAGGGTACAAAGCTGAGAACAGGAAAGCTCAGCGGCGATGAATGGACAAGGCTTATCGAAGCCGGTGATATCCTGAGCAAAACAGAATTGTATCTTGACGATACCCCCGGAATAACCGTTCCGGAAATGAAGGCAAAGCTCCGCCGCCTGAAGCACGTTGATCTTATTCTGATAGATTATCTCCAGCTGATGTCGGCTTCAAGAAGAATAGATAACCGTGTTCAGGAAATATCTGAAATAACACGAAATCTCAAGATCATGGCAAAGGAATTCAATGTTCCGGTAATAACGCTTTCACAGCTTTCCCGTGCAAGTGAACAAAGAGCAGAGCATGAGCCTCAGCTTTCAGACCTGAGAGATTCAGGTTCCATCGAGCAGGATGCGGATATCGTGCTTTTCCTTTATCGTGAGGGCTATTACCAGAGTACCAAAGGCGCAAATGACCCCGATGCTGTGGATATGAACAGCGGACAGTGTATCGTGGCAAAAAACCGACACGGCGAGACCCGCTCCGTACCGCTGCACTGGCAGGGAGAATTCATGCGCTTTACATCACAGGAGTACAGCCGTGGAGAATAAAGCCATTACGACCGTAAAAAAATATAATATGATAACCCCCGGAGACAGTATTGTCGTGGGCTTGTCGGGAGGAGCTGATTCCTGTGCCCTGCTGCATTTTTTAGCCGGACTGAGGAAGGAATACAGGCTTCATCTGACCGCCTGCCATATCAATCATATGATAAGGGGTGAGGAAGCCCACAGGGACGAGGAGTTTGCCCGCCGCTTTGCTGAAAAAAACGGGGCAGAGTTCCGTCTTTTGCGCGCCGATATCCCGTCCCTTGCAAATGAACGCAGGGAAAGCACAGAAAAATGCGCAAGGGATGTCAGATATGAGTTCTTTTCAAAGATTGCCGCTGAGTCAGGCGCAAAAATAGCAACAGCCCATACAGCTTCCGATAATGCAGAAACCGTGATCTTCAATCTTACCAGAGGAAGCGGCATTAACGGATTGTGCGGCATACCTCCGGTGAGAGGGAATATAATCCGCCCGCTGATAGAGGTGAGCCGGGAGGAAATAGAGAAATACTGCCGTGACCATAAGCTTGAATATGTCACCGACAGCACAAACCTCCACGATGATTATTCAAGAAATAAGATCAGGCAT
>ONNU01000077.1 GCA_900319255.1 uncultured Eubacteriales bacterium | reverse complement strand
GAACAATTCCGACTTTGCCATGAAATGCACCTGCCGTATCTGCGCAACGCCGAGAATTACCGGGTCAAGATTTGACATATGATTGGAGCAAAGGATAAACCCGCCCTTACGGGGAATATTCTTCTTGCCGTTGACCTTGAAGAAGAACAGCAGCTTCATCAGCGGAACAAGCAGCACCCTTCCGAAAGCATACAAAAGATTCATTTCAGTTCATCCTCCCTGATATGATCTCCCTGATCTTTTCTATCGACTCATCAAGCGTAAGCTCTGTTGTATCTACGATGATACCGTCATCTGCCGGCTTCAGGGGAGCTATTTCCCTGTGGCTGTCGTTATAGTCACGCTTTTTGATATCCTCGAGTATTTTATCATAATCAGGCGTTTCGCCCTTTTCTTCAAGCTGGAGCGTTCTTCTTTTTGCCCTTGATTCAGCAGAAGCGGTAAGAAAGATCTTTACATCAGCGTCAGGAAGCACCACTGTGCCGATATCCCTGCCGTCCATTATGACATCGTTTTTTTCAGCAAAGCCTCTCTGCAGCCCCAGCAGGAACTTTCTTACAGCAGGGAGCCTTGAAATCTCCGAAGCCATCATTGACACCTGTTCGGTGCGGATATCATCAGAAACATCCTTTCCACAGAGAATGACTCTCTGTACGCCCTCTACAAATACAAGCTCGATATTTATTCTTTCAAGACCTTCCTCAACGCTGCTTGTATCATCAGAGGAGATACCGTTATCTATGCAGAAAAGACCGATAGCGCGGTACAGCGCCCCTGTATCAACATAGATAAAGCCAAGCTGTGATGCGGCAGCTTTTGCGATCGTACTTTTTCCTGCGCCTGCAGGTCCGTCTATTGCAACAGAAAACATTTCTTTTCCTCCTGTTTTATCCGGCTGTTCCGGAACAAAGACTCTTATTCCTCAACAAGCCACATTTTTACAAATACTATTATAGCACCTCTCTACAAATATTTCAACCACAAGCCGCCGCCGGCCGGCGTGCCGGCAGCGTCGACGCTGCACCCAAAATCGCGGGGGCAGGTCTGACAATGCTTTACTTTCGTTCTCGCGTGTTATACCTGGATGGGATGGGAAAACAAAAATCCCCAAAGCCAGCTCATTATCAAAGTCCCAGAAATATTTTACACGAACTCGCCGGCGGCGGCAGCGTCGACGCTGCACCCAAAATCGCGGGACAGGTCTGACAATGCTTTACTTTCTTCCCCGCGTGTTATAGTTGGATGGGATGGGGAAACAAAAAATTCCCAAATCCAGCTCATTATCAAAGTCCCAGAAATATTTTACACGAACCCGTCGTCGTGAATAGTCTGAAGGATATTTTTCTGCGGGTTTATCAAAAAGCCGGAGGCTGATTTTTTCGTCTTGTCTTATTTGATTTCGTTTATTTTTATTTCATTTTATTTTCTTTATATTTACTTTACTTTTCTTTGTGCACTTTTTGCAGCATAAACGGGGGTTTCTGTAACAATAACCCGGGTTTTTGCAGCAGAAACTAAGTGTCAGGGATTCCCTGTAAAGGACAGCATATTAACAAACCGGCGGAAAATGCATATCATGTTAGGGATGATACTCTGACGGGAGCTGGTGATTTTGGATAAGATCCTGACGGCTCTTTGCAGTCTCCCTTTTGACAGGGATGCTGTTATTGCAAAGCTGCCGGATGACGAAAAGCTGCGCTCTTCTCTTCTCAGACTTGGTATCGCTGAACAAACTGTAATAAGACGGGTACTTTCTTCTCCCTTTGGTGATCCGAATGCTTATCTTTGCAGAGGCGCTCTGATCTCTGTACGCAAAGAGGATGCAGAAGTGATAATGGTTTTTCCGGAGGTGTCCGATGAATAATAATTTTTCCCTGCTCCTTGCAGGTAATCCGAATGTAGGAAAAAGCACGATCTTCAACTCCCTCACCGGTCTTAAACAGCATACCGGCAACTGGGCAGGAAAAACTGTAAGCTGCGCGCAGGGTGTGTTTTTTTACAAGGGTGACAGATATACCATTACAGATCTGCCGGGGACATATTCTCTCGGCGGAGGGTCTGCTGAGGAGCTTATTGCTGCAAATGAATTATATGCGGGAAATTATGACTGTGTTATAATTGCTGCGGATGCTTCTTCTCCGGAAAGAAGTCTTGATCTGGTTTTGCAGATATGCGAGCTTGCGCCGAAGGCTGTGCTTTGTATGAATCTATGGGATGAGGCTGAAAAAAAGGGTGTGTTTACGGATACGGATATACTTTCGGAAAAGCTGGGGATTCCGGTGGTCAGGGCTGCCGCAAGATCAGGCAGGGGGCTTGACGAACTGAGGGAAACTATATACAGAGCCGTCAGCGGAAAAACAAGGATCTCCCCTGTTATGATGGAATTTGATAAAGAAGTAGAGGAAATGATAGGGCTGCTTTCGGAGCAGCTTGAGGGCAGATACAAGTCCCCCGCAGAGATCCGCAGGACAGCTTTACATATCATCAAAAGTAAAGCTTCAAGATATAATGTGGAGATCCCCGACAGCGGCAGGCTTTGCGAAAGTATTTCAAAAGCATATATCAGAGAAAGCCATGAGATAGCCTCCCGATGTGTCAGCAGCAGGAATGACAACAGCCGAATGATAAAGCTTGACAGGATAATAACCTCCGGAATTTTCGGGATCCCCATACTGATACTTCTTTTTGCGCTTATCTTCTATATCACCGTCACCCTTGCGAATTATCCCTCTCAGTTACTGGAAGCCGCATTTGATCAGGTCAGAGTGTGGCTTTTTCAGCTTGCAGTGCGGATATCTCTGCCCGATTTCTGGAGAGGGCTTCTTATCGACGGTATTTATTCCTCACTTGCGCAGGTCATTTCAGTTATGCTTCCGCCGATGGCGATATTCTTTCCGCTTTTTGCCCTGCTGGAGGATCTGGGGTATCTGCCGAGAGCTGCGTATATTCTGGATCCGCTTTTCAAAAAAGCCGGCACAACGGGAAAAAACGCTCTTACGATCATGATGGGCTTCGGATGCAATGCCTGCGGGGTAACAGGATGCAGGATCATCGGATGCAAGGGGCAGCGAAATATTGCGGCTGTGACTAATGCTTTTGTTCCATGCAACGGGCGTTTTCCGCTGCTGATCGCGATAATTTCAATGTTTCTTGCGCCCTGTCTGCCGCTGCAGGGAATGGGCTGCGCTCTGATACTTTCGGCTTCGATAATCTTCAGCCTTTTTATCTCCATGCTTTGTATGAGGCTTCTTACGAGGATGTCAGCAGGAAAAAGCTGCGAGCATTTTCTCATGGAGCTTCCCCCCTACCGTATCCCCCAGATCGGAAAGACTATCATTCGCTCAGTATTTGATAAAACCGTTCTGATACTTGGCAGAGCGGCGGCGGTAGCTGCTCCTGCGGGGGCTGTAATCTGGCTGATGGGAACGATAATGATAAATGACAAGCCGGTAATGATGTATCTTTGCGATTTTCTTTCGCCGCTGGGGAATATAATGGGGCTCAGCGGCGAGATACTCACCGGGTTTATTCTTGGCTTTCCGGCAAATGAGATAGTTCTGCCTATCATACTGATGATATACGGCTCAAACGGGAATGCAGCAGACGGCGCTGGGCTTTTGCAGCTTCTGACAGAAAACGGCTGGACGATAAAAACAGCCGTATGCATGATAATATTCACTCTGATGCATTTCCCCTGCTCAACAACAATGATAACAATCTGGAAGGAAACCAAAAGCATAAAATGGACGGCGGCAGGATTTTTACTTCCCACCGCCTGCGGTATGATTTGCTGTATTGCTGCGAATCT
>ONNU01000196.1 GCA_900319255.1 uncultured Eubacteriales bacterium | reverse complement strand
GTTTATAGTGATTAATGGTTAGTGGTTAGTGATTAGTTGTTAGTTAAAGCTCTTAATTACGCACCTCAAGCTTTGAGCTTTGAACTATAAACTAAAGCCCTGAATTGCCGCATGAAATGTTGGTGTAAAATATTTCTGGGAGTTTTCGTAGGAGCCGGTTCGTGGAATTTTTATTTCCCGATACCATCCAACTATAACACGCGGGGACGAAAGTAACGCTTTGTCATACCTGCCCCCGCGATTATGACACCGGCGGCACGCCGGCGCAGGAAAGTTGGTGTAAAAAAATTCTGGGAATTTGATAAGGAGCTGGCTTTGTGAATTATTTGTTTCCCCCTTACCATCCAACTATAACACGCGGGGACGAAAGTAATGCATTGTCAGACCTGTCCCCGCGATTATGACAGCGGCGGCACGCCGGCCGGCAATTTAGGGCTTTACAATTACAAAAATATATGTTATAATAGTCAGCGTTGAGCCAGTTCCCGGTCATGGGGAGAAGCCTGCTTTCAGGAATCCACAGCCCTGACTGAGATCGTGCGGCATTCCTGCCGCTTTGGGCAAAGGCAAAATATTTTTTAGTAAAGGTGGATAAACACAATGCTTAAGGAAGAAAAGGATGCTATCATCAAAGAGTACGCTACACATGAGGGCGATACAGGCTCACCTGAGGTTCAGATCGCTATTCTTACAAAAAGAATCGCTGACCTTACTGAGCACCTCAAGACTCATAAGAAGGATCACCACTCAAGAAGAGGTCTCTTTAAGATGATCGGTCAGAGAAGAAGCCTTCTCAGCTACCTCATTAAGGTAGACATCGAACGCTATCGTTCAATCATCGCAAGACTCGGTATCCGTAAATAATTGTTATGGGGCAGTCTGTTTCGCAGACTGCCTTGTTTCAGTTCTTTTAAAGAATTATGATCGTCAGCAGGCTTATTTCAGCCTGCCGGCATTATGATTCTCTGGAAACCACAGCAAAAGAAAAATACAGAGGAGTAAGCGGGTCAGCTCTATTGCGTTTTTAATTCATAATTCAAAGTGTATATGCGGTATATGCTTTGAATTATGAATTACGCAAGAAGGTACAGACCGGTCTGCTCCTCTGGAAAAAGGATCGGAAAGATCCTGACAAAAATTATATCGGAGGAAAGATCAGATGTTTGAAAACTTCAGAAAATTTGAAACAGAATTTGCAGGCAGACCGCTTGTGATCGAAACAGGCAAAACAACTCAGCTTGCAAACGGCGCTTGCTTTGTACGCTACGGTGAGACCGTTGTTCATGTTGCGGCTACAGCTTCGGCTAAGCCAAGAGAGGGCGTGGATTTCTTCCCGCTTTCAGTTGATTTCGAGGAAAAGCAGTACGCTCTGGGCAAGATCCCCGGCGCTTACGGCAAAAGAGAGGGCAGACCTTCTGAAAAGGCTATCCTCGTATCCCGTGTTATCGACAGACCTATAAGACCCCTTTTCCCCAAGGATATGAGAAATGACGTGTCTATCGTTTGTACGGTAATGGCATATGATCCCGACTGTCTGCCGGAGATCGCTGCAATGGTGGGTACATCAATTGCGCTGAGCATTTCAGATATCCCCTGGAACGGTCCTATCTCAGCTGTTTCAGTAGGTCTGGTTGACGGCGAATTTGTCATCAACCCCACAAAGGAGCAGAGAGAGGTTTCCCAGATGGCTGTGACCGTTGCTTCAACAGACAGCAGGATCGCAATGATCGAGGCTGGCGCAAATATCGTTCCCGATGATGTTATGTACAGCGGTATCATGGCAGGCCATGAGGCTAACCAGAAGATCATTGAGTTCATCAAGGGTATCCAGGCTGAGATCGGCAAGGCAAAGTTCGAGTATCCCAGCAATGAGCCGGATCACGAGATGTTCGAGGCTATCAAGGAATTCTCCATTGAGGATATCAAGGTAGCTCTTGATACAGATGATAAAAAGGTAAGAGATGAAAGACTCAAGCCTATCTATGATAAGGTACATGAGAAATTTGACGAGATCTATCCTGATTCTGAGGCAAAGATCGACGAATGCCTGTATAAGACACAGAAGTTCGTAGTCCGCCGCTGGCTGCTTGACGAGCAGAAGAGAGTTGACGGAAGAAAGATGGACGAGATGCGTCCCCTTGCTTCAGAGGTCGGCGTACTTCCCAGAGTTCACGGCTCAGGTCTTTTCACAAGAGGTCAGACTCAGGTGCTTACAGTAACAACACTTGGCTCTATCAGCGATAAGCAGATCCTTGACGGTCTTGACGATCAGACCTCAAAGAGATATATCCACCACTATAATTTCCCCTCCTACTCAGTAGGCGAGACAAAGCCCTCCAGAGGTCCCGGCAGACGTGAGATCGGTCACGGCGCCCTTGCTGAAAGAGCGCTTGTTCCGGTAATTCCCTCAGAGGAGGAGTTCCCCTATACTATCCGCCTTGTTTCCGAGATCCTTTCCTCAAACGGCTCTACATCTCAGGGCTCTATCTGCGGCAGCACCCTTTCACTGATGGATGCCGGTGTTCCGATAAAGGCTCCTGTAGCAGGTATTTCCTGCGGTCTTATCACAGAGGGCGACCGCTGGATGACAATGGTAGATATCCAGGGACTTGAGGATTTCTTCGGCGATATGGACTTCAAGGTAGCAGGTACTCACGAGGGTATCACAGCTATCCAGATGGATCTCAAGATCAGCGGACTTACACCTGATATGGTAAAAGAGGCTCTTTACAAGACCCATAAGGCAAGAGATTATATCCTTGACGAGGTAATGCTCAAGGCTATCCCCGAGCCGAGAAAGGAGCTTTCAAAGTATGCTCCCAAGATGCTTTCAACAATTATTCCTGTTGACAAGATCCGTGAGGTAATCGGTTCAGGCGGAAAGGTCATCCAGAAGATCTGCGCTGAATGTGATGTAAAGATCGACATTGAAGAGGACGGCCATGTATTTGTAAGCGGTCTTGATATCGACAACTGCAACAGGGCAATGACCATTGTTGACACGATCGTAAGAGATCCCGAGCCGGGCACTATCTTCAAGGGCAGAGTCACAAGACTGATGGATTTCGGCGCATTTGTAGAGATCGCTCCCGGCAAGGAGGGTCTGTGCCACATTTCACAGCTTGATGTCAAGCGTACAGATAAGGTAACAGACGTTGTAAATGTTGACGATGTTATCATAGTAAAGGTGCTTGACATTGATGACAAGGGCAGACTGAACCTTTCCAGAAGAGAGGCTCTTATCGAGGTTGAGGGACTTACTCCCGAGAACGACATTGCTCCCCGCAGACCCTCAGGCCCCAGACCCGGCGGCTTCCGCGGCGGCAGAAGAAACAACCACGACTGATAAACAGCGTACACGGTAAAACCATACATTTATATAATCAGACGGCGGATGTACTCAGATGCATCCGCCGTTCTGGTTTCCTGTCCCCATCAGAACAGAAGTGACCCGCCAAAGCAGAAATACAAATGAAGTATGCCTCAGCGTATAAAAGCTGAACAGCGGATTCCCTTTATCCGCCCTTAACGGAGATGTCAATTTCACGGATTCAGGAATAACTGAATAAAACGCCAAAAACAGCCAATACTTTCGTAAAAGAAAAAACGGAGGTATTGGCTGTGGCATTCAATAAGGTGGAAATATGCGGAGTAAATACGTCAAAGCTCAGAGCTATTCCCGAGAGCAGAAAAAAGGAGCTTTTGCAGATCATAAAAAACGGCGAACCGGAAGAAGCGGAAAAGGCAAGGGACGAAATGATAAACGGCAATCTTCTGCTTGTGCTGAGCGTTATACAGAAATTTGCGGGTAGGGGAGAGAACCCGGACGATCTTTTTCAGGTAGGCTGTATCGGGCTAATCAAGGCGATAGATAATTTCAATCCGGAACTGGATGTAAAATTCTCAACCTACGGCGTTCCGATGATAATAGGCGAGGTCAGACGGCATCTGCGGGATTACAGCCCCCTGCGTGTCAGCCGATCCATCAAGGACACTGCCTATAAGGCAATGCAGGCAAAGGAGCGCATCACCACCGAAACCGGCAGAGAACCCACCGTTGAAGAGATCTCGCAGGCGATAAGCGTCAGACCTGAGGACGTAGTGACCGCTCTTGAATCAGTAGTCGAGCCTGTTTCAATATACGAGCCAGTATATTCCGACGGCGCAGACACAGTATATGTAATGGATACGCTTGGAGATAACACAGACGATAAAAAGCTTCTTGAGCATATAGCGCTGAAGGAAGCAGTATCGAAGCTGTCACAGCGGGAGAAAAACATTCTGACGCTGCGGTATCTCAAAGGAAAGACCCAGACAGAGGTAGCCTCCGAGATAGGAATAAGCCAGGCGCAGGTATCAAGACTTGAAAAAACAGCTATGCTCCATATAAGACGGGAGATGGGGGAAGTTTAGTTTGTAGTTTATAGTGGTTAGTGGAATTGATATCAATTAGGAATTAGGAATGAGGAATTAGGAATTGAATTTGGAATTTGGAATTTGGAAAGTGGAATTTAATTGAATCAGGAGTTTAGTTTATCGTGGTTAGTGAAAGCTCCCCTGAAAGGGGGAACGCACACGATAGCGTGTGGTGGAGGGGATATATTATTCTTTGAGCAGGCAGCGCCGGCGTTCGTGTAAAATATTTCTGGGAGTTTTCGCAGGAGCCGGCTGAGGATTATTTCATTCCCCCCTTACTACCTAAGTATAACACGCGAGAGCGAAAGCAACGCTTTGTCAGATCTGCCCCCGCGTTTTTGGGTGCAGCGTCGACGCTCTAAGTGTAAAATAATAGTTGGCAAAAAACTGTCACATACCGACAAAAAATGCAGCCAATAGAACAATCTTACAATCGCGAGGGAAAAGGCTTGCATGGTCATAACTTACAACGCGAACATG
>ONNU01000163.1 GCA_900319255.1 uncultured Eubacteriales bacterium | reverse complement strand
GCTGCCTGCTGACGTGCTGCCTGCTGACGTGCTGCCTCCTGACGAGCTGCCTCCTGACGAGCTGCCTCCTGACGAGCTGCCTCCTGACGGGCTGCCTCCTGGCGGGCTGCCTCCTGACGGGCTGCCTCCTGGCGGGCTGCCTCCTGACGAGCTGCCTCCTGACGGGCTGCTTCCTGGCGTGCAGCTTCCTGCTGAGCCTGATAAGCTGCCTGACGTCCGGCAACATTCAGATCCGGAGGTGTTACACTTGTTCCCGGAGGAGCTGCTTCGGGACTGTTTATATCGGGCAGTCTGTTTTCTACCGTTTCCTGACGGATAGGTGTAAGCTTGACTGCCGGGGTATGCTGTATCTCATCTATAGAAACTTCTCTTTCCGGCTGCATCGGGGGGAGAGTTGAGGTGATCGCCTCTGACTCGATGGGCGTAAGCTTTACTGCCGGGGTATTGGCTATCTGGGCAACTGAAACGGGTCTGTCCACCGTCATGGGAGGAAGGGGACCGCTTGATTCACTGCCGGGAAGATCCGGAAGATCCGGTACTCCAACTATATTGCCGCCTGTGGGCGCTCCGGGAGTATTGGTTTTCTGTCTGAACTGAGAAAAGATCGTGTTTTTATTTGCTGCCTCAGCTTCGGCTCTGGCTCTGGCTCTTGCTTCTGCCTCTGCTTTGGCTTTTGCTTCGGCTTCAGCCCTTGCCTTCGCCTCTGCCTCAGCCCTTGCCTTCGCCTCTGCCTCAGCCCTTGCCTTTGCCTCTGCTTTTGCTTTTGCCTCAGCTTCGGCTCTTGCCCTGGCTTCTGCCTCTGCCCTGGCTTTGGCTTCGGCTTCTGCTCTTGCCTTCGCTTCTGCTTCAGCCTTTTCTTTTTCGGCTGCTTCAAGCTTCGCTGCCTCTTCCGCTTCCTTTGCAGCTTCAAGCTCAGCTGCTTCTCTGTCCAATTCCTCCTTGGATTTTCCGAGCTTCATGCTGTATCCGCAGAAAGGGCAGTCCTCGCCGTTGTTAACGATCTGCATATTGCATCCTGGGCAGTTTGTAAGTAATCCCATAGCCATATCTCCTCGTAATTATTTGTTTTATCATTCAGATCATATCAGCGCCGCAAAAGATACTATAATGCATCTTTCCCGCTTTGATGAGATCCGGACAGCCTGCTTCACCGGGTCAGGATACCTCGGAAACACACCGTTACCGGCATTTTTTGTGAACGACTGTCATTTTATTATTTCCTGAAAATACTCTTAGAATATTATATAATATTTTTTACAATTCGTCAATAATTTTACAGAAAATCAAATATTATTATTATACTATTTCAAAAGAATAATGCCATTTTAAGCAGGAGCTGAAAATCGGGGCTGCGGCAGTTCGTCAGAAATTTAACAAATTGTGAAATATTCCCCTCACAAAAGAAAAAAGCCGATGACCTCCGTATCCATCAGCTTTTTCATTATTTTTTTCAGCCCCGTATAAGCTCAGCCGGCTCAACAGGTATCACCTTCTGCAGGGTCTCAAGGGGCAGCTCTATCTGAAAGCCCACCTTTCCCCCGCTGCAATAAATAGTCTCAAAATCAGCGGCTGTTTTATGTATAAATGTACGGAACTGTTTTTTCATTCCCACCGGAGAGCAGCCGCCGTGAATATAGCCTGTCAGCGGGAGAAGCTCCTTTGATTTTATCATTGCGACAGACTTTTCGCCTGCGGCGGACGCTGCCTTTTTCAGGTCAAGCTCCTCCGCTACCGGAACCATAAAAACGTAATGCGCTCCGCTTTTGCCCACCGTGACCAGCGTTTTGAACACTCTTGCAGGATCCTCCCCGAGAGCCGCTGCTGTTTCAACTCCGGAGACTGCATCCGTATCGGTATAATAATGCTCTTTATATGATAGCTTCATACTGTCCAGCTTTCGCATTGCATTGGTCTTATTGTCCTTTGCCATAGCCTTTCCTTCCTTTCATAAGATCCGTATGCTTTCAGCTCTGGGCTTTGTTTTTATTATAAAGTATCTCAAGTCCCCTCAGAAGAAGATCGTCATCAAGCTTTATCTTATGCCGGCAGTTGGGGATGATCTTTGAAGAAAGTCCTCCTGTTGCAACGATGGTAGGCTCGCCCTCGATTTCCTCCTTCATGCGGTCGATGATTCCGTCAAGCATTGCCGCATTGCCGATAACAACACCGCTGCGCAGACAATCCGCTGTATTCGTACCGATGACCTTTTTCGGAGTTGACAGGCTTATGCTTTGCAGCTGAGCGGCATTTCCTGTCAGGGATTCCATCGCTACCCGTACGCCCGGCGCGATGATTCCGCCTCTGTAAATGCCAGCCTTATCTATTGCGACGACTGTAGTTGCAGTTCCCATATCTATTATAATGATAGGCTTTTTATAGCTTGCCATTGCAGCCACTGCGCCGACAACAAGATCGCTGCCCAGTGTTGCCGGGTTATCAATGCGGATATTGAGTCCGGTCTTGATACCGGGACCGACTATCAGGGGTTCGCTGCGGCAGATCATCTCCACTGCTTTTTTCAGTATCTCATTGAGCTGCGGCACAACGCTTGAGATTATTGCTCCGTCAAAGGCATCATTTTTCATGCCGTTGATACTGATAAGCGTTTTGAAAATGACCGCATATTCATCCTCAGTCTTATTCCGGTCGGTATGTACTCTTGAGAAAAAGGCAGTCTTACCGTTTTCGATCCCGCCGAAAACTATATTTGTATTTCCCACATCTAATGCAAGTATCATTTCAAAGGATCCTTTCTTAACTAAAAAATTATTTTTCTGATTTTTTCTGCTCAGGCTCAGGCAGTATGCCGCTGTCAAAATGCACATCGAGCTGATTGAAGGGTATCTCGATCCCGGCTTTGTCAAGCGCCGCCTTCACCCCGTCCATCACTTCGTACAGCACAGGCCAGTATTCATTTGAATTACACCATACATACAGAATCATATCAACGCTGCTATCGCCGTAATTATTTACAATTATCCTGTTGGGCTTATCCTGAAGCACGCCCTTTACGGTAGCGATATAATCCATAACGACCTTTCGCGCCTGACCGATATCCTGACTGTAGGAGACCGGCACATGGATCTCAAGGCGTCTGTCATCGAGCTTGAAATGATTGATGACATTATTGGAGGCAAGTCTGGAATTAGGTATCAGCACTTCCTTATGGTCATATGTGCGCAGGGTCGTGTACATTATATCAATACGCATGATCTCACCGATTATGCCTTCGGTCTCTATAAAATCCCCGGTCTTGAATTTCCGGTTCAGTATGATAAGAGTTCCGCTTGCCACATTTGCAAGGCTGTCCTTTATCGCAAGACCCACAGTGACCGCCGCCGCGCCGAGAGCTGCTAAAAGCGTGGCAACATTGACTCCGAGCGTTGCAAGTATACATACCCCCAGCATTATTGCCAGAGATGCTCTGCTCACGGAAACAAGAAAGCTGATAATCGTATGGTCGGCATTGCCTTTTTCAAGCGCCTTATGTATGATATGAACGATCAGCTTTATCAGCCAGTAACCTGCGATAAGAAAAATCACCGCAGCGATAATATTCGGAATAAAACCGATGATCCATTCGCCAGCCTCATTCAGCCATTTCTGCATAACAGTGAGATTCTTTTCCATATCTCCGTCGATCTTGATACTATCCAGAAGATAATAATTCACAAAACCGCCTCCCCCATTATTCAATGAATATATTCTACCACATCCTCAGAAAATATACAACCGCCGCCGGCGCGCCGGCGGCGGTTCAAAGCTAAAAACTTAAAGCTCAAAGTTCAAAGCTCAAAGCTGTGTGCTCATAAGCTTATTCAGTTTGCTCAGCCGGGAGCATTGCCGCCGGGACCCATTCCTCCGCCGGGTCCCATCATAGCTGGTTCGGGAATGCTGTCTACCTGTTCGCCGTTGATTATGATGGTACCGCCGTTATAGGTAGCTGTGCCGTCATAATCGAAGGAGGATACAGTCGATGTAATGTCTATTGTACCGCCGTTTACTATGATATCGCCGTTGGAGTCGATAGCGTCTGTATCGCCCTCGCCTACTGTAACCTTGATGGTACCGCCGTTTATCTCGATGGTCGGGGTTGAATAATTGGTTTTCTGTCCTGCGTTGATACCGTCGTCTGCGCCTGTTATGGTGATCTCGCCGTCGTTTATCTGGACATAGGTCGCTTCAATGCCCTCTTTGCCGTTCAGGACAAGCTTTCCGCCGTCTATCTGGCATACTGTTGCAGCCTGGATCGCATCGTTTGAAGCGTTGATGGTGATATCTGCACCTGTGATATATACAGAACCCTTGGTCTCGTCATCCTTGTTCTTGCACTGGATGCCGTCCTTTGTTGCCTGGAGATTGATGGTACCTCCGCAGACGGAAACTGAATCCTTGACCTCGATGCACTCCTCTGCGCTGGTGATATTATAAGTACCGCCGGTGATCTTGAGATCATCCTTTGCGGAAATACCGTTGCCCTGAGCAGAGTTTATTGTCAGAGTGCCTGTGCCGTTGAGTACGAGATCATCCTTTGAATAGATAACCGCATCGGTCTTTGTATCGCCGTCATTTGTAAATTCGCCTGTGACTGAAAGGGAGCTTTCATTTCCGCTGGTGGTCACGAAGCATTTGTCAGCCGCTGCGATATAGATAACAGGCGTGCTTTCATTGGTTACGTTAAGTCCGTCAAGAACAAGCTGAACCTTGTAATTTTTGCCGGTCCCGACCTTCACCGTGAAATTTGAAGCTGTTCCTGTGATGATATATGTGCCCTCAGCGGTGATGGTCTCTGTTTTGTTGTCAGAGGCTGTGATAGTTGTGGCTTTGCTCAGATCCGGTGTCTGGAGCAGGTCGCGTTCTGTGAAAAGATCGGTCGTTGACAGCTTTCCGCTGCTGCTTGATGAAAATTCAGCAACCACCTTTTCTGCTGATACGCTGCTTTCTGCTGCTGAGCTTTCCTGCTGTGAAGCATCCTGGCTTTCCGTGCCTTCCGTACTTTCAGCCGATGTATCAGCCGTATCCGAAGCTGAGCTTGAAGAAGCGCCGCTCTGAGAGGAAGCCTGATCCTTCTGTCCCGAGCAGGCTGCAAGAGAACATATAATAAACGCTGTAAGAATTATAGCCGAAATTTTTTTCATAATGATACCCTCCGTTCATTCTGGAATATTCTTTGTCATTTTTTCATTATCCGGAAGCCTGGGAAAAGCCTTCCGCATTTATCTGAAACCCTGCTTTGTTGTTTCATTGGTTATAGTTTACTGTAAAATTGTGAACTTTTTGTTTACTCAATATAAATATGTTTCTAAATCTTTCCCTAAAAATCTTAAAGCTTTCAAGATTATTTCAAGAAAACAGGCTTATCCCGTCTGAATTTCTTGCTTTGAGCTATAAGCTTTGTACTTTGAACTTCGCCGGCGCTGACGGCTTAAGTGTACAATTATAGTTGGCAGCAGAAATACTATCGCAGACCGACAAAAAATGCCGCCAATAAATAATCTTACAATCGCGAGGAAAAAGCCTTGCATGGTAATAACTTACAACGCGAACATGACACCGGCGGCACGCCGGCG
>ONNU01000085.1 GCA_900319255.1 uncultured Eubacteriales bacterium | reverse complement strand
TGCCCTGAGCCATGCTTTATTAGTATTTCTGCTTTGGTGAGTCAAAAGGTGGAAACCACAAGGGGGTTGGTCCCCTTTTGTCCGCAGCGGCAAAGCCTTTGAGTTTCACGGATTCAGGTAACATCTACAATCCCGTACTTCCGCTTTATGCGTTCGAGCTTGCGTATGATAGGGTACGAGCCGATGAAAATGAATATCGCTGTGGAGACTGCGTGGATCAGATCAAGGGGCAGACCTGCTATATAGTAGGATATCAGGGTCTCTGCGTTCAGCTCGATATGGGACATTATTGCGGCTGCCGGATCCATGATGCCGCCGTATATTATCAGGGCTGCAAGAAATCCGAAAAGGGAAAATAATATCCGCTTTTTCGGAAAGCTCCGGCTGCCGGGTATCAGCCCCGCAAGAAGCCCGATAAGCCCCATCGCAAACATCTGCCAGGGTGTCCAGGGTCCCTGTCCGAATATTATATTTGATCCGAGCATGGAAAATGCGCCGATCATAAAGCCGGCTTCTGCGCCAAGACTGACACCTGATATTATAACAAGCGCTGTCAGGGGCTTGAATTCCGGAAGCATATAGAATACTCCCCGGGATATGATGCATAATGCGCTCATTACTGCGATCAGTACAGCTTCCCTTGCTCTGATGTGCCGCTTTTCAAACATCATGAAAAACGGGAACATACATTCAAGCATTATCAGAAGCGATATGAACAGATATTTTGTGTCGCCGAAAAAATATATCCCTGCAAATACAGTCAGCGGTACTGCCATAAGCATGGTAAGCAGCATTATGATAAGCTGCCTTTTTGAACGTCTGATGCATTGTATGCTGAGGGGCGCTGATTTTTTGCGGCTTCTTATTTCGGATAGTGCCGGGGCGTGTCCGTCATCCTCCCCGTCCGGGTCTGTATCGTTTTCAGGTGAATCAGAACTGCTGTTTTCGTCTGATCTTCTGAGAGAATAAAGGATATCCCTTCTTGTGACGCAGTTGTCGATAAGTCCGCTTGTAAGCCGTCTTGCCTGCGTTGTATAGAAATCGTTGCCGCAGAAAAAGCCGTGGGGCTCGTCCGTGCCGATAAGCTCACCGCTGAAAAGCATGGCGCAGCGGTCAGAATAATTTGCACAGAAATCCATATCGTGACTTACCAGTATGATACATTTCCCCTCTGCGGCAATTGCGCGCAGTATCCTGCCTATCTCGTTTTTGGAGCGGATATCCATGCCCTTTACCGGCTCGTCAAGTATCAGCAGCCCGGGGGAAAGCAGAAGAAGCTTTGCAAGCGCTGCCCTTTGCTGTTCACCTCCGGAAAGGTCATAGGGGTGGCGGTGCAGAAGCGAGCGCAGCCTGCACTGACGGATCACCTTCTCAAGCTGCTTTTCAGTCACGTCCCCTGCTGCCGCTTCAAGCTCAGCCATAACGCTTTCACATACAAACATAGTCCCCGGATCCTGCGGAAGATATGCCATACGGATGCCGCATTTCTTTTTGCCGTCATAAAGTATCCTTCCTCTGTACTGCCGGCTGATACCTCCGGCAAGGGTCAGAAAGGTGGTCTTTCCTGTACCGTTTGCCCCGAGCACAGACAATATCTCTCCCCTGTACGCCTTTACCGAAAGCCCGGAGAGAATATCCCTTCCGCTTCTTTCATATCTGAAATACACGCTGTCCATCTCCAGCGCAGGTATCTCCTTTTTATCATGGGCAGGCTTTTTTACCTCCGGCGTCAGAGGGGGATTTTCGCTTATATATGAGGAAAGCTCCGCTCTTGCGCAGGTAAAGCTTACACTGCGGGGGCTGCTGCTGAGAAGATTAGTCAGGAAAGCAGGCTCAGGCAGGGCGTCCTTCATATTGCTGAAATTATGATAGATATATCCGGCGGTCTTTTCAGGTGAAGCGTCAGAAATGATGCTCCCCTTTTCCATGAGAAGGATCCTGCTGCTGCATGAAAAGGCGCAGTCAAGATCATGCTCGCTCATTATTATTGTCAGACCCAGCTCTTTGTTCAGCTTTTGCAGAAGTGTGATAAATCTTTCAGAGGAAACAGGATCAAGCTGCGCTGTGGGTTCGTCAAGGATAAGGACATCAGGGGAAGTTATTACTGCACAGGCAAGATTTAATATCTGCCTTTGTCCCCCGGAAAGGGAGCTTATCTTTTCCTCATACCAGTCCTCTATGCCAAAAAATGACGCTGTTTCGGCTGTTTTCCGTCTGATGATATCATTTCCTGCACCCAGTGATTCAAGCCCGAAGGCAAGCTCATGCCAGACCTTATCCGTTACCGACTGATGATCCGGCGACTGCATCACAAAGCCTATTTTCTCCGCCTGTTCCCTTTCTGAGGCTTCACTGAGAGGACTGCCGCAGAAAAATATCTCTCCGCTTCGCTTTCCCGACGGCGTAAGGGCTGTTTTAAGATGGCGCAGGAGTGTGCTTTTACCGCTCCCGGACATTCCGCAGAGGGTTATGAATTCCCCCTCGCTGACGGAAAGGCTGATATTTTTCAGCGCAGGCTTTTCCTCCCCCGGATAGGCAAAGCTCAGATCCCGGAGCTTATATGTTTCCATTTGACCGCCTCCCTTATATCATCTGCCGCCGGCACAAGACACATCAATCCGAACAATACAAATACCCCGGCAGCCTGCAGGGAATCAACGCTTACCGATGTAATGGGATAATAGCTGAACCATATCAGCTCCGATGCATTTGCCGCAATTATCACTGCGTCCGTGAGAAGAAAAAATACTGTGAGTATGACATCAGCTGTTCTGATGCGGAAATTATGATAGCTTGTGCGCCTGCCTGTGCCGTAGCCCCTGCTTTTCATGGAATCGGCTGTATCAACGGAATTTTCCAGCGCCCACTGTATCAGCGAGGATATCATCCTGACCGAAGCTCTGAGCCTGTAAAGCAGACCGCTTTTCTTTTCGCCGTTGACAAGCTGCACTGCCCGTATCGACTTATAATGCGCCGAAAGCTTTCCCACAAAGCTCAGGGTCATTGATATAAGCAGCGCAAGTCCCGGGGCTATCCTTCCGAAAAGATATATTATCCTGTCCGAAGTCATTATCACGCTCACGCAGAAAAACCAGTTTACCGCTGAGGACATCAGCAATGCCGCCGCTGCACCGAATATGATGGATTCCAGCGTCAGAGGATTGCCGTCCGGGAAATATGCAAGCGCCGTCACTCCGGCATGGCTTATCAGCGGATTTATCAGCATTATCAGAGCTGAGCTGACAAGATCAAGTTTCAGCGCAGACAGAAGCTTTTTTCCGCCGCAGGTCATAAAAACCGAAACTGCTGATATTACAAAGGATATCAGCAGAAAACACGGATGCATTATAAACATTGTAACAGAAATACATGAAATAAAAAACACAGTCTGCATCAGGGGATGTCTTGAAGCAAAACCTTTTTTCATAATTATCATCCTCTGTAAATATTTCCGATATCAGCGCCCAGATCGCAGCTGTACAGAAATTCGATTTCGTCACCCTCGCTGAGCTTATAATCCGAGCAGCCCACATTCGGGTATTCTCCGTTCACCCTGTACATCCAGCCCGAGACCGGTCCGCAGTCAAATTCATACAGATTATTGATGCCTCTGATATACGCCCCGCCTGTCATAGGAATAACGGAAAAATCAAGGTGTATCCTGTTTTCCCCGCAGACCCTTTTCAGCACATCAAAAACCGATTCTCCTTCGTCATAGCCTGCGCTGCTCTTTGCATATACAATGCCGTCTTCCGGCAGTACAGACCTTGTTGCGCGGCTCAGCTTATCGTTTTTTACCGCTGTTTCACAGGATATGAAAAGCGTGCAGCTGTGAGCATACTGCTTTTCCGGCGCTGATAATGAAGGTCTGCTTTCCGCCTGCCGGGGTGCTGAGCTTTCCTTTTTTGCCTCTGCCCCGGTGCTTTCCTGTACCGGAGCTTCCGGTTTTTGCGAGGCTTCCCCTTCGTGGCTTTCAGGCTTTGCGCCTTCGCTGACATCAGGCTGCTCTGTTACCGTTGTGATAACCACCGCAGGAGAGGAAGGGCTTTCGCTCTTGCTTTCCGCTGCGCTTTTGCTTTCGGGAGCTGAGGTTCTGCTTGTGTCAGGAGAAACGGATGAAGCCCTGCTTTCCGGCTTTGCATTTTCCGGTTGCTTTGTTTCTGACACTTCCCCGTGACTCCCGGGGGCAGAGTCCTCCGCAGCGGAGACCGCCGCAGAGGATGCCTTTATCTCAGAGCTTTCCTGATGTGATGCATTTTCCTTTGAAGTATAGTCAGATGCTTCACCGGAGGACTGCATAACGGGTATCGCCGGAGAGCCGGCGGGCGGAGCTGAAGCCTGACTTCCGAAAATAAACGCAGCCGCCAAAACCACAGCGACCACCGCGCCGATTATTATTCTCTTTTTATATTTCAAAATCCTGTCCATAAGATCAACCTGAATCTGATACTTTCAATTTGCCGGATCGCCGGAGATAACCTTTATGCCCTTCTTTTTCTTGCAATGATAAAAAGTACAGCTGCCGCAGATGCTGCGATCACTACAAATATTATCATTACAGAGGTGCTGTCTGCTGTTGCAAAGGTCTGTACAGCGGATGAAGAGCTGCTGACAGAGGATGAGGATGCGCTGACAGCTGATGATGCTGAGGGGACGCTGCTCTGCGCTGATGAAGCCTCGCTTGCGGTTTCTTCTGCGCTGCTTTCAGCGGAGCTTTCCGGCTCGCTTTCGATCTCGCTTTCGCCCTGTGTGCTTCCGATAACATCCGACATATCATAAAGTCTTGTCATGCCCTCAGCAAAGCGGTAATATGCGCAAAGAGCGTAATAGCCCTGAGCGGTGGAATATTTGTTTGCTTCTTCACCGGCTGTATGTGAAAAGCTTCCCTGTCCGCTGAGATAGAAGCTTTCAAGTCCCTCAAGGGCGCTTCTGCCGTTTTTGATAAAGCGTTCATCCTTGTCGGCGTCGATATTTATTGCGGAAAGGGCAGTCACTACCTGAGCTGTGCTTTCACAGTTTTCGCTGCCGTAGGATGAATATGTACCGTTGTCATTCTGAGCAGATGAAAGAAGCTCCACAGCCTTGTCCACAGCGTTCATAACGTCATTTCTGCCGGAAAGATAACAGGGTGCCAGCGCCTGTATCGCCATACCTGTCATATCGGGATCGTATACATCGCCGTAGAAGGTCCAGCCGCCGTCCTCAAGCTGAGCGTCAAGTATCGCGCTGACCATAGCGTCCTTCTCCGCCTTCATTTCATCCTGCACTGCGCCTGTATCAAGCGCTAAAAGCGAAAATACCACGCCGTTTATTCCCTGCTTTGATGCATTTTCAAGATCGGCAAGCCTGCTGATATAGGCTTCATCGAACATTTTGTAATGCTCTCCGCCGAAGGATGCTATAACGATAAAATTCTTTGCAAGCTCTGTTGGATTTACCGGAGGGTTTTCCTCCATTGAATCGGCAAGCTTTGCGGCAAATTCGCTTTTTTCATCTTCGCTGAGCCTGTCAAGTCTTGCAAGGGTCATAAGCTCCCATTCGTTTCCGATATTTACAAAATCAGTGCTTCTGATCCTTTCGCTTATCTCGTCAAGTATCCTTTCTGCTGAACCGGTTTGTGCAGAAGGCTGATCGCTTGTCTGGGAGCCCTCTTCAACAGAGCTTTCTGAGCTTTGGGAGCTTTCACTGTTTTCAGAGCTTTCCTCTTCCCCGTCTATCTCAACTGCCACCTCATACACAGTTTCTGTCACGCCTTCGGGAAGATAGCTGTGCCATGAAGCATGACCCACGCCGATATAGATGGTATCTCCGCTGTCAACGGGGATATCCTCTGAGCGCTTGTAATCATCTGCGCTTTCGGGGGCATATTCGTTTTTATATATCTTGTATCTGTAATTCTTGTTTTCAGCCGTCGGGGTAAGCCTTACGGTCTCGGTACCCTCCGGGAGCTTTAGTACAAAGCTGTTGTCTCCGCTTGTTTCTATCTCGCCGGAATCTGATGTCAGGCTGCTGAGCTTTGTGCTGGTGTTATAGAAATCAGCTCCGATATCTACGCCCCAGTTCATGGAATATGAAAAGAATATCTCATCTCCGTCTTCAAGGGTACCGTCAGATGCTTTGAATGCGCTGATGCCGCTGTTGCCGTACCAGTCGTCAACGCCGAACATCCAGCCCCCCATTCCCTCAGCAGACAGCCCGCCTATCTCAGTGATATAGCCGGAATCTGCGCCGGTCTGGGTAAAGCCCTCACTTTGCGCAAGCTCTGTAAAAAGTGATACTGCGGTAGAATCATCTTTCAGCTCTACCCACTTATCCACAAGAGTACCGCTCCATGCAGTACCCTCTTCGGTCTTAGTATTGTTTTCTACAACGATCCTGACCATATGAGGATCATTGCTTGCTGATACAGCCACCGGTATTGCTCCTGCAAGCAATGCCGCTGACAGCGCGCATGAAAGGATCTTTTGTTTTTTGCTCATTTTTCATTCCTCCGTCTTTTTTTCAGAGGGCTTTTCTTTTTCGGCTCTGGAGCTTTGCTTGCGAAGCTTTTTGCTGCGTTCGCGTTTGATGCGGCTTTTTTCTGCGGATGACAAGCCCTTTGCTTCTTTCAGACCTGCCGCCTCCAGCGCTCTCGGCCAGGGACCCAGCTTCTGTTTGATAAAGCAGGCGTCAGCGTCCGAAAAGTCGCTTCTTTTAGGAAGCCTGTCCAGCTCCACTGCTTTTTCCTGCATCATCAAAACAGCGCGTTCTCTTTTTTCATCAATGCACATATCCATTACCACCAAAAAAATGCCTTCTTTATTCAGCGACCGGCGCTCCGTATAATCACAGGAATATACGGACGATCCGGGTCGTAACAAAGAAAGCACAACAGATCAAAACAAGCTATACCCTGACGACAAGTGCCGCCACGGTTCTCTCAACTGATCGGCTGCACTTCTTCATCGTCCAAGTCTGCATATCCACAGCAGAGGAAGTATTCTGACTTACGGCTCATGCCGAACACAGTAATGACGGTTGTTCCGGATTCGCACCGGATTCCCAATTACCTACCGGGACTATCCTTTCGCACCTCTGCTGAAGCTATTAACTTTTCATATATACTATATCAGTTTTTCCCCATAATGTCAACCGCCGCCGGCGCCGGCGTGCCGCCGGTGTCAAAATCGCGCCGGCGTGCCGCTGGTGTCATGTTCGCGGGGGCAGGTCTGACAAGGCTTTGCTTTCGTTCTCGCGTGTTATAGTTGGA
>ONNU01000162.1 GCA_900319255.1 uncultured Eubacteriales bacterium | reverse complement strand
AGGGGACGCCCTGGGAAATAAGTGACGCCCCAAGAGCCGCAGGCGATTGGTTGGCGGAACTTATGCAGAGCTGAGGGCGTCCCCTTGCAGCGGCACTCATAAACTCCCCTCACTGCCGTAAGGCAGTGAATGAAAACTCAAATTGACAGCATTGCTTCCCTCGGGAAGGGGGTAGGGGGATGGGGCGGAAGAAGTGAATGATAAACGATAATCGGTGAAAAGATCACGCTTTTGCAAGCAAAGCCATAAAATAAAAAATCCTTCGCTGCGCTCAGGATGACATTTTTATTTTCTTTTGACGAAAGTTGATTTCCATGCGGCGCCGGTGCGCTGGGTTGATATTTCTATGGGAGTGTGATATAATAGGGGGGAATTGGCAGATGCTGCGGGGGACTGCGGGAGGTTTGCTCAGATAAATTTTAGGAGGAATAAATATGTCAGGACATTCAAAATGGAGTACCATTAAGAGGAAAAAGGAAAAGACAGACGGCGCAAGAGCTAAGGTTTTTACAAAAATCGGAAGAGAGCTTGCTGTTGCAGTGCGTGAGGGCGGCGGTGCTGATCCTTCATCAAACTCAAAGCTCAGAGAGTGTATCGCAAAGGCTAAGGCTAACAATGTGCCTAATGAAAATATCGAGCGTATCATCAAAAAGGCTGCCGGCAGCGCTGACGGCGATAATTATGAAACAATAACCTATGAAGGCTACGGTCCCTGCGGTATCGCAGTTATCGTTGAGACCCTTACAGATAACCGCAACCGTACAGCAGGCGATATCCGTCATTATTTCGATAAATTCGGCGGCAACCTCGGTACACAGGGCTGCGTGTCCTTTATGTTCAGCAAAAAGGGTCTGCTTGTGATCGAAAAAGAGGACAATGACGAGGATAAGGTCATGGAGGACGCTCTTGAAGCAGGCGCTGCTGATTTCAATTCCGAAAATGACGATGTTTATGAGATCTATACCGAGCCGGAGGATTTCGGCGCTGTTATGGAGGCTCTTACAGAAAAGGGCTACGAATTCGTTTCAGCCGATGTTTCTATGATCCCCTCTACCTATACAAAGATCGAGGATGAGGAGGCTGCTGTCAAAATGCAGAAGCTTCTTGATATGCTCGAGGATAACGATGACGTTCAGACCGTATCTCATAACTGGGATATGCCTGAGACCGATGATGAGGACTGATACTGTCCCTGACCGGATACGACAAAAGAGCTGCCCCTGCTTTAACAGGCGGGCAGCCCTTTTTTATTTCCAGATAAGACTGGGATTATTTATTTTTTTCAGCCTCTCCCCTGACCACCGCTATGCGGTCAATGCCATAGCTCATAAGAAGCTGTATGGTATCCCTGCCGATCATCTCCCCCGGTATGATTACCGGTACGCCCGGAGGACAGGGACAGGAGGTGTCGGCTGCGATGCGTCCCAGGGCTTCTGAGACCGGTATCGTTTCCGATGGAGAAAGTGTCGCACTGCGTATCGTCATGGCTTTTGACGGAGCAGTGCGGCTTCGTACAGACCGCGCAGGCGCTTTTACAGGCGGAAGATCTTCAATTGCCCGGCGCAGACGGTCAAAGTCTTTTTCGCTGTTGAAGGGTGTGCAGATGAATACAGCGTTTTCACCGTCGCAGAATTCACAGTCGATGCCGTGAGATGAGAAATACTCCTGCTGTCTGTCCCCGCCTGCTATCCCGCAGGATGCGGTATTGAGGGTAAGTCTCAGCGGGTCGCATTTTCCGGAGGGCTGGATAATGCCCTTTTCCCCGGCAAGCTGACCCAGGGCGCTCACCCTTTCCTCGCAGCAAAGATAATCCTTTTTCCCGCTGCCGTAAAGCATATAGTCAATGCAAAGATCTATTGATGCCATTATAACATAGGACGGGCTTGTGGATGCAAAAAGCGACATATCAGCTTTTGCAGATTCCGCAAGCTCAGGCGTTCTGACATTGAGCGCTGCCCCGCCGGTCATAACTGGCATGGTCTTATGAAGAGAGCAGGCTGACATATCAGCTCCAAGCGCAATGGGGTGAAGATTCTCCTTCATAAAGGCAAGATGCGAGCCGTGAGCATTATCTACAAGCAGGATCGCATTATGCCTGTGGCAGATATCGGCGATCGCTGAAATATCGCACAGCTCGCCGTAATAGGTCGGGGATGTGATATAACAGGCGGTTATATCAGGCTCCCTTTCAAATGCAGCTTCGATATCATCGGGGCTTACGCGTCCGGTATAGTTATTGCTGCTGCGGGGACAGATCATCACCGGGTCAAGCCCCAGCAAAGCCGCACAATTAAATGCGCTTCGGTGAGCGTTCCTTGCAAGAAGAAGCCTTCCCCCCTGACGCTTTGCAGCCCGGAGCATTGCCTGTATCGCAAGAGTGCAGCCACCGGCTGAAATAAATGAATCCGCTGTGCCGTAAAGCACCGACAGGCTGCGTTCACATTCCCGGATAACGCCGTCAGCTTCAAAAAGAGCGTCTGTATCGGGCAGCTCTGTATAATCCAGTGAAAGCAGCTCAGGGGGCAGAAAATCCGAGCATTTATGCCCCGGTGTATGAAAGGATGAACGGTCAAGTCTTTTATGCAGCATCAGCTGTTCATAAAGCGGTTTTCTTTTTTTCACTGTCAGCACTCCCCGGAAAGCTTTTTCAGTATGATTTTTCTCATTTCGGATGCAAGATACAGCGAGCCGAATATTACCAGCGCGCTGTTATCATCAAGCCCGGCATACGCTTTGACAAAGGCTTCTTCAGCGCTTTTGCAGGCTGTTATATCATCGCAGCAGGGCGCAATGACCTCCTTCAGCTTCTGCGCGGTCATTTTGCGGGGGTTGTCCGGTTCGGTGGTAAATATCTTTTCAAACAGGGGCGCAAGATATGAAAGAGAAGTCCCGGTATCCTTGTCCGCAAGCATTCCTGTGACAGCGACAAGTCTTTTTCCGCAAAGATGCTTTTTCACGGCATCCGAAAGCGCCCTTGCGCCGTCGGGATTATGAGCGCCGTCCAGCAGTATCAGCGGCTTTTCCGACATCAGCTCAAGCCTTGCCGGAAAGCTGACCTCTGCGAAGCCCCGGGCTATATCCTCATCACTGACAGAAAGCCCCTGGCGGCGCAGCTCAAGCAGGGCTTCGGCTGCAACTGCGGCATTTCTGACCTGATGATCGCCGATAAGCCGGATGCGGAGTTTCAGACCGTTATAAACAAACTCTGTTCCGCTGATATCAGATGAAATTATCTCCGCCTTATCTCCGTCAGCGATAATAAGCCTGCAGCCAAGCCTTTGCGCGGTATTTTCAATGACCTCCATAGCCTCTTTTTCCTGACGGGCATAGGCTATGCACGAGCCGTTTTCTCTGAGGATGCCGCATTTTTCAAAGGCTATTTTTGCATATGTATCTCCAAGCACAGCCGTATGATCCAGGGAAATAGATGTGATGATATCCGCCATAGCGCGGTCTATCATATTTGTAGCGTCAAAGCGTCCTCCAAGCCCTGTTTCAAGCACCACGATATCGCATTTTTCCCTTGCGTACCAGGTCACAGCCACAGCAAAGACAAATTCAAATTCAGTAATGATCCTTCCGCAGCCTTTCATATCCTCCACAGCGCCCCACAGCTCTTCCACAATATCAGCAAGGGTCTGCTCCGGTATCATTTCGCCGTCTATCATAAAGCGCTCACGGAATTCCAGGACATAGGGTGAAATAAAGGTTCCTGTCTTATATCCGGCACTGCTCAGAGCTGAGGAAATAAGCGCGCAGGTGCTGCCCTTTCCGTTAGTACCTGCGATATGCACATACCTCAGCTTTTTATCCGGCGACCCGATACGCTCCATAAGCTCTTTTATTCTTTCAAGTCCGGGCTTTATCCCGAAGGCAAGAAGTGAATTGATCCTTTCAACTGCTTCACAATATGTCATTCTGAATTTTCTCCTTTTCAACAATTACTCCCCTATTATACCCTATTTCCCCCTTCATTTCAACCGGCGTGCCGCCGGTGTCAGAATCGCGCCGGCGTGCCGCCGGTGTCAAGATCGGGGGGCAGTTTCGGACAAAGCGTTACTTTCGCTCTTGCGTGTTTTAGTTGGGTGGTAAGCGGGGATGCAATCATACGCTGTATTCGTCAACAAGATGCCACATAGGTTCTTCTACCAAAGCCGTTATAAGGATGCCGTCGTTTGTATATTCCTCTGTACGCAGCGCGCCGACATTTCTCAGCTGCGCGGCAAGGGGAGCTTTATCAAAGGGCAGCAGAAGCTTATAGCTGCGCAGTCTTACCGGAAGATTCTCTTCGATGGTTTTCAGCAGCTTATCTATTCCTATGGCGCTTTTTGCGCAGATGCGCACGCTGTCCTTTCCTGTCGGCAGATCGTAGGGATCGGGTACAAGATCGCATTTATTATAAACCGTGATAACGGGCTTGCCCCCGCAGCCTAATTCCTTGAGCAGGGATATGGTTACATCAAGATGAAGCTTATATTCCTCGCTGGATGCATCGCAGACATTGAGTATGATATCTGCGGATGCGGCTTCCTCAAGAGTTGATTTGAAAGCCTCGACAAGATGATGGGGCAGTCTGCGCACAAGTCCTACCGTGTCGATCATCATTACCGATACGCCGCTGGGGAGCTTCAATGCCCGGGATGTGGGATCAAGCGTTGCAAAAAGCTTGTTTTCCGAAAGCACTCCTGCTGCTGTGAGGGTATTCATAAGCGTAGATTTTCCTGCGTTGGTATAGCCCACGATCGCAGCGGTTATCACTCCGTCCTTTTTTCTGCGGGTGCGCTGACGTTCACGGCGGTTCTTGATATCCTCAAGCTCATCCTTCAAAGCCTCTATTTTTCTGCGGATATGTCTTTTATCGGTTTCAAGCTTGGTCTCGCCGGGACCTCTTGTACCTACGCCGCCGCCGAGCCTTGACATTTCCTTTCCCTTTCCTGACAGTCTGGGGAGAAGATATTTCAGCTGCGCAAGCTCCACCTGCAGCTTGCCCTCGTTTGTTCTTGCCCTGATTGCAAAGATATCAAGTATAAGCATAGTGCGGTCTATGGTTCTGGTATCGGTGGCATCCTCGATATTTCTGATCTGTGTGGGGGTCAGCTCCATATCGAATACAATAAAGTCGATCTCATTATCAATACAGAAGCTCTTTATTTCCTCAAGCCTGCCCGAGCCTACAGCGGTCGCGCCGTCCGGCTTATCACGCTTTTGCATCATGCTTGCCACAGGCTCAGCTCCGGCGCTTTCCACAAGCTCATACAATTCCGCCATGGAGCCTTCGGCGTCATATTCCCCTGTATCCAGCCCCACCAGCAGCGCTTTCTGTATTTTCACAGTATTTTCATGAAGTTCCATATAAAAATTCTCCTCCTTTTTTACAATTAACTGTTACCTGAATCCGTGAAACTCGACGGTAACAATATATTACTGTATTCATGCGTATTTTTAACATCCTTCAGAATTATCAAATTCACCAAAATGATTTATTTTCAGATCAGCAATGTACTAAATCTTAGCTGCTGAAGCCGGGCAACTGAGGGGGGATAAGGAAAGGGGTTTCCACCTTTTGACCCACCAAAGCAGAAATACTAATGAAGTATGACTTAGTGCATGAAAGTTGAACAACGATTAACCTTTCCGCCCGCAGCGGAGATGTCAGCTTCACGGATCAAGGTATTACATTATTTTTGCTAATATTCGGGGGTCATGCTGCAATGCGGCACGACCCCCTTTTTTGTCAATATTGATCTGTACCGGATCCCATCAGCCTCCGTTGAAGAAGCTCATGATATCAAAGCCTGTGGGAAGCGGGATCGTACACATATAAATAGTAGCGATCACAACGCCTACTATCGCAATCACAAGAACAACAGCTCTGTTTGGCAGTCTTTTGAATATTCCCACAATACCCAGCAGGAACAGCACGACAGAATAAATAACATTTACAAGGTTATATGCATCGCCGTGTTTATTATCCTCCATACCCTGCTTGAGCAGCTCCTCAGATTCCACAAGAAGCTGATTAGCTTTTTCAAAATACTTGTCAGTCATTCCCTCTACTTCAAAAGGAGAGGTCAAGCCTTGTTCGACCATCTGATCTGCTGCTTCATTGAGGATACTGCTGCAGTTATCCTTGCTGTAGTTATCGATCTTAGCCCTGATCATCTGCTCTTCTAATTCTTCGCCTTTGGCATTTGCGACCTCAGCCTGGAAGGAATAATCCACGATCGTATTCCATGCAGTCAGATCGGAAAGATACAGCTGCATAGCAGCATTGTATTCAGAGTTACCCTCAGCAGCAATATTATTACTCTTTGTGTAATTTGTTGCCTGATTACCGCCGTGCAGCGAGCCTATCCATGTAGCCCATGCAGTAAGCAGTGCTGTAATGCCAAGGAATATAGCGACTATGACCTCAATTGTGTTCGGAGAAAGCAGCGGTTTTTTCTTCTTTTTTGTTTTACCCTCTGCTTCGGTCTCCTCCTCAGCAGCTTCTTCTGTATTTTCTGCTTCATTTGTTTCTTCCTCTGCGGTTTCTTTTTCTTTGATTTCTTCCGCCATTTTAAATACCTCCCGAATTTTTTCAGCTCCCGTCAGAAAGCCATACTATCTGAGCCAGCGCGCCGGATTTTTCTCAGCGCTTTCTCAGACCTACGACAATATTATAACACATCTGTCCGGATAAAACAATGGTGGAATCGTTTTTAGTTGGTAGTGATTAGTTTATAGTAATTGTTACTATTCACTATTCACTACTTCCGCCTCCCTCCTCGAGGGAGGTGGAACGGCGGCACGCCGTGACGGAGGGAGTATATTACATTTTATCCTTAAATTGACAGCATTGCCTTACAAGGAGAGGGTTTAATCATTAATTATTTTTCAGTTTTTCCGCTCTGCAAAGTAGTATTTTCCGCTGTTTTCAAAACCAAGACCATGATAGAAGGCTTCGTTTTCGTCATAGGCTCTGATTATGAAAATGCTTTTGCCCCTCAGCTGTGATATCAGCGCGGACAGGCAGGCTCCGGCTGCGCCTTTGCGGCGGAAGGTCTTGTCTGTGCATACCGAACCTATCAGCGCACAGCTGCTGCTTTCTGCTGCGGTCATAGCAAAGCTTATCATCCTGCCACCGGACATCCCCCAGCAGCATCTTGATGTTCCGTGACGCAGGCGATGTGACGCTTCAAGCAGGAAGCTTTCATATGCGGGCGCGCGGAAGCTTTCGCTTTCACAGGCGCACAAAAGTCTATGGGCTGCTTTAAAATCAGGCTCTCCCCAGTGTATGGAAATGCTTTCATCCCTGCCGCCGGCATTGATGCATGGCGCTGAAAGCTTCATTATTATACCGCCGGCTTCTGTTCCCGGGAGCTTTATATTGCTTTCAAGATACTTTGCTCCGATGACCGCCGAAAATTCTGCAAGCTCGTTATTATCCTGTTCTCCGGCGCAGAAAATGCTGAGAGCGCCGCCGTACCTTGCAAGCGCGGCGGCGGGGATGCCGTTATTATAATGTATCCAGAAATCAGCAAGCCCGCTGTAGCCGGAATAGCTTTCATAAAGGCAGGCTATACGGCAGGCGATAATGTCCTCTTTGCAGCAAAGGCGCAGAAATTCCCCTTTGCTGCTGTCATTTACAAGCTCTGTCATTTTTCACATATTGCAGCTGCAAGCTCTTTTACAAGCTCCAGCACTGCTTCGGCATCGGACTGCATGATAAGGCTTGCATTTGCATGAAGATATCTGCACGGCACGGAAACTGCGATGGTTCTTACTCCGCCGTTTGCCTTATGTATTGAGCCTGCATCATTTCCGCCGGCGATCATTGTTTTTGTCTGTGCCGGGATATTCTTCTCCTTTGCGATATCCATTGCAAGGCGGTAGTATTCCCTGTCATAAATCGTGGCTCTGTCCATGAATGAAACCACCGCTCCCTTTCCGGCGCAGCATACCTTCATTTCATTTTCGCTGCCGGGAACATCTGCGGCTGTGGTAGCTTCGATAACTATAGCGCTGTCAGGGTCAACGGTATAGGCAGCGGCAGCGGAACCCCGAAGCCCTACCTCCTCCTGCACGCAGAATACAAAATGCATATCATAAGGCAGCTCCCAACGCAGCAGCATGATAAGCGCAAGACATCCGAAACGGTCATCTATAGCCTTGCTTATTATCCTGCCGTCAGCTGCTTCAAAAATGCTGTCAAAAATAACGCTGTCCCCGGGCATGACATATTTCATTGCCTGCTCACGGTTTTCGGCGCCGATATCTATAGTAAGGCTGTCGGGCGAGGGGCATTTGCCCTTTTCATCAGCTTTCAGCAGATGCACGGGCTTACAGCATACCACTCCGGGAAGCTTATCCCGTCCGACAAACACCTGCTTTGCAAAAACGGCGCTGTCATTGATACCTCCGACGCAGGCAAATTTCAACATACCGTCCGGAAGTATATCCGTCACGATAAAGCCCACCTCATCCATATGAGCGCTGAGCATCAGTTTTCTTGCGGGGCGTTTCTTGCCCTTTTTGAATGCGATGATATTTCCAAGCCCGTCAACTGTGATCTTATCCGCAAGAGGGGTTATCTCCCCGAGAATGATATCTCTGACCTGCTTTTCATCGCCTGAGATACCGCCGGCAGAGCAAAGCTTCTGTAAAAGCTTCATATCCATCATTTTGCAGCACCTCCCGTGATATAGCCTGCGATCACTGCGGCTGTATTTTCGATATCGTCAATGCTTACCATTTCAGTCTGGGTATGCATATTCTTTTCGGGTACGGAAATAACAGCGCAGGGTATACCGCCCCTTGTTATTGCGATACCGTCCGCATTAGTTCCCGTTGTGCCGCCGTCAACCTCAAGGTCATAGCTGATATCAAGCTTTTTCGCAGCATCCATCAGTCCCTTTGTGATATCTCCGGAAAGCACAGGCGCAACGCTGATGATCGGACCCTTTCCCAGCTCGCCGCTGAGAGCAGCCGGAACGCCCTCCTGCTTTGCAAAGCCTACGTCAACGATAACAGCCTCATCCGGCTCCAGCAGGAAGGCAGCAGTTTTCGCTCCGCTTTCGTTTGTTTCCTCCTGGGAAGAAAAGACAAGTGAAAGCCTGATATTCCTGAGCTTTTTCCCCAGAAGCTCAGCGCAGCGGATAATCACCGCACAGCCTGCCCTGTTATCAAGAGCCGAAACCGTGACCTTATTTCCGAGAAGCTCACGGAAGGAGCTTTTCACTATCACAGCATCTCCGGCGCTTACAAGCTCCTTTACAGTCTCAGCCGCAAGCCCCGTATCTATCCATATCATATCCCTTGTCATACCCTCTTCCTTTTTGACAAGATGAGGGGGCAGGGTACAGATAATGCCGGTGATATCCTTTTTGCCCTGAACGGTGACAGCAGTCCCTGCAAGAGAGCGCAGATCAATGCCGCCCACAGGCTCAGCCTTGAGAAAGCCCTCTTCATTTATATAAGTAACCACAAGACCTATCCTGTCGATATGAGCATCGAGCATGATATGTCTTTTTGCATCTTTGTTTCCGCAGGATGCGATAATTGTTCCTGTGGGCAGCAGACTGACCTCCGAAGCGGTTTTTTCAGTCAGCTCTTTTATAATGCCAAGCATTTCATCTTCTCTGCCCGATATTCCTTTATCGGTACAGAGCATTTTTAATATCTTTTTTGTTTTCATTATTAACTCCTGAATAAATGGATATTGAATAACACAGTTTCTGAAGTACGGCTATGCAGTATGCCGCACTTTGCCGGGGAATATCGTCTGATAAAATTTTACCGTTGTAATGCTACCTCTGAATTAAAAACTATTATCTATAACCTGAATCCGTGAAACTGACATCACGGTTGTGGGCGGAAAAGGTTAACCGTTGTTTAACTTTAATTTCCTGAGTTATACTTCATTAGTATTTCTGCTTTGGTCAGTCAAAAGGTGGAAACCACAATAGGTTCCCCCTTTGCACTCCCCTTTCCTTATCCCCTGAGACAGCCAGGCTTCTGCAGCTAAGATTTAGTACATTGCTAATCTGAAAATGCACCATTTTGGTGAATACAGTAACTAAACTATTACCCCTTTCTTTCCAACTCATTAACTATCCTCTTGAAATGCAGACCCTTTTCCGCAAAATTCTTATACATATCAAAGCTTGCGCTTGCGGGGGACATGGAAACGATATCACCGGGCTGAGCGTTTTCTCTTGCGGCAGCCACAGCCTGCTCCATATTTTCAACTCTGATAATAACAGGATTGCCCTCGCTGTAAGCCGGCGCGGCCTTTGTTGCAGCCTCGATCTTATCAGCAGTAGCGCCGAAAAGTATCAGTGTTTTTACCTTTTCAGGAACGACCCTGCCCATTTCATCATAGGGGATTTTTTTATCATAACCGCCGGCAATAAGAATGATCTTTCTGTCATAAAGAGAAAGCGTACCCTTGATGGTTCTTGTGGGGCTTGTACCGATAGCGTCATTATAATATTTTACACCGTCAAGCTCTCTGACAAGCTCAGCTCTGTGTTCAACGCCGCCGAAGCTGACAGCCACATTTTTTATAGTTTCCGCATCAGCCATACCCCATACGGCGCTGATAGCCGAAAGATAATTTTCAATATTATGCAGACCGGGGATCTTTATCTCATCCGCATTCATAATCCTTGTTTTTCTGCCGTATTCGTTCATATAGATAGTACCGTCTGTATCCATATAAGCGCCGTTTTCAACCTCACTGCGGCGGGAGAAAAGGTATGTTCTGCCTCTCACGATATCACGGAAGGAATATGAGATCTCGTTGTCAAGATTCAGCACAGCCCTGCCGAAAGCATTCTGATGAAGCACGATGTTTTTCTTTGCGTCGATATATTCCTGCATATCCTTATGGATATCCAGATGGTTGGGGGCAAGATTAGTAACAACAGCGATATCGGGGCTTTTGCGCATAGAAATGAGCTGGAAGCTTGAAAGCTCTACAACAGCCACATCCTCCGGCTTTATGATTTCAATATCGGGAAGCAGAGGTCTGCCGATATTGCCTCCGAGATGAACGGTATAGCCCTGAGCCTTGAGAATTTCGGAAATGATGGTAGTAGTGGTGGTTTTTCCGTCACTGCCTGTAACGGCGATGATCCTGCAGGGGCAGAGGTCGAAGAAAACCTCCATTTCACTGGTAACGGCAACTCCCCTGTTTCTTGCGGCGTTAAGCTCATCCATATAGAATTTCATACCGGGAGTACGGAAAATGATATCAGCCTGAAGATCAGAAAGATAGTTTTCACCAAGACTGAGCTTTGCGCCGTAGCTTTCAGCGAGCTCAGCATTTTCGCCCAGAGCCTCACGCTCACGCTTATCACAGGCGATGACCTCAGCGCCGTACTTTCTGAAAAGCTTTATCAGCGGCAGATTACTTCCGCCGATACCGCAGAAAGCGACCGTTTTTCCATTAACATTTTCAAAAAAACTCTGAATCTTATTATCCATAACAATATTCCTCACTTTATATCTCCGGACTTACCCGGCATATTCACATACCAATTATATTCCATTTCCACCGATTCGTCAACACCGCCGGCGCCGGCGTGCCGCCGGTGTCATGATCGCGTTGTAAGTTATGACCATGCAAGGCTTTTTCCTCGCGATTGTAAGATAATTTATTGGCGGCATTTTTTGTCGGT
>ONNU01000308.1 GCA_900319255.1 uncultured Eubacteriales bacterium | reverse complement strand
GAAACCACAAGGGGTGTCACCCTTGAGTTTTCCCCCTTTTGTCCGCAGCGGCTTAGCCGCTGCCCCGGAAGAAGTCAGCGTTCAATAGAAGCCAGGGTATAAAGAATAACCCCCGAATCTGTTTTTCCCCTTACTACCAACTATAATACGCCAGAGCGGAAGTAAAGCTTTGTCAGACCTGACCCGCGATCTTGGGTGCAGTGTCGACGCTGCACGGCAGTATGCCGGCACTGCAAGATTATTCTTTAAGGATGGAAATCTGCAAAAGAATATGTTATAATAAATATAATAGGGAAACTCCATCCGATGACGGTCGGGGGGAGCGGTTTATCAGAATAATAATTTACAGGGGAGAAAACAATATGAACGATGTATGGGAGAGGATCTATAAAGCCTACGTTTTTTCGTTTCCGCTGATGATAATGGACGCTACCATGAGAGTAAGCACCAATACGGAAGAACCTGATAGCTCGGGTAAGGCTCCGGCTAACAGATGGATGCACGCAAAGGAACTGGCAAATGCGTCCTTCAGGCAGGTGGTCACTCCTAATGTTGATACCATTTATTCGCAGATCTTCATTGATTTGAGAAATGACGCTCTTGTGCTGCATAAGCCGGCGGTCTCCCGTTATGTTATGCTCCAGATCATGGATGCATGGTCAGATACGGTCGCCGTTCTCGGAACCGGCGGAGATACCGATGATGAAAAAACATATCTTCTGACGGGACCGGGCTTTTGCGGTGATATCCCTGACGGCATGACGCAGGTCAGGATCCTTACCAGTATAGCATGGCTTCTCGGAAGGGTGATATGCTTTGACCCGGAGGATATGGACAATATCTACAGAATCCAGGAAAAAATGGAAGCAAAGCCTCTGTCTGTTTGGAAATCAGGCGGCGAGCTTCTTAAGGGAAAATATGATCCTGAAAATGAGGGCACTCCCATCAGAATGGTATTTTCTATGGGACCGGCAGAATACTTTGACCGTGTTAATCAGCTGATGATCGACAATCCGCCATATGCGGAGGATGAGCCTGTTCTGAAAGAGCTTGCTCAGATCGGAGTCGGCGCCGGAATGACTTTCGACCCCCGGATACTCGGAGAAGATGCCGGGGAAAAATGGAAGCGTATGGTGGGAGGACTTGCGGCTGAGCTTACTGCAAAAAATGCCGGATTTATGGTAAAAAACAAGTCTTTCCAGTTTTTCGGCGCTCCCATAAGCAGGTTTAAGACAGAATATGAATACAGATGCCTTGTTGCTATAGGAGGCTTCGGAGCCAATCCTGTGGATGTGGCAGTATATATGAAATCAGGCGCTGATGATACGGGAGCGGCTTTGTCCGGCAGGAACAGATATGTTATGCATATTGATGCGGGGAAGATGCCGCCCTTCAAGGAAAAGGGGTTCTGGTCGATCACAGCGTATAATGACGACGATTTTCTCATTGATAATCCAATTGACCGCTATTCTGTAAGCAACAGAACGCCCTTTGAAAAGAATGAAGACGGCTCTGTGGATATCTATATCCAGAGGGATGAGCCGGAAGGGCATATATCAAACTGGCTTCCCGTTTCAGACGAGGGCTTCCATCTGTTTCTGAGAATATACCGCCCGGAGGATCCGGTACTTGACGGCACCTGGGCAGCACCGTCAATCAATATCAGATAAGCATAGAATATATATGATCCCGAATCTGTGAAGCTCAAGGGGAACCACCTTGTGGTTTCTACCTTTTGATCCACCAAAGCGGAACTGGGTATTCCCTTTTTCAGCCCACAGCGGAGATGTATTTTCACGGATTCAGGTAATAGAAAAAATGAAGGGGATGTTAATTATGAAAAAAACAAACAGAAAGTCTGTTATCGGACGTATTACTGCTGCTGTGCTTGCGCTGACAATTTCATTCGGCGCCGTGTCCGGGGCAGCTTTAACGGCTGATGCAGCATGGTTCAATAATTTTGCCGGAACGATATTTAAAATATCCTCCAACGATATAAAAGGCAAATTCAGATATTCCTGCATGGATAAGACTGATAAATTCGTGTATAACGATTCCTTCTTTTCTGATTCCGGTACGGAAAAGAATATCCGTCTCAGAAATATGTCGGCTGCGCTTGCTGTTGCTTCGACTGATATTAAGAATACAAAAAATAACGTGGTAGACATGCTGAGAATAACCGGCTTTGATAAAGATTCAATAAAGGTCTATGATTGCAGTAAATCTGCCAAAAATACTATGGGCAGTGTTTTTGCTCATAAAAAGATCAAAGGTAAAGAGCTTATCGCCGTTGTTCTCAGAGGCGAGAATTATAAAAATGAATGGTCATCCAATTTTATCGCCGGCAAAAAGGACGATGTAGAAGGCTTCAGGACTGCTGCTGCCAAGGTCATCTCAAGACTCAGGACTTATATGAAGGCAAACGGAATAAATGAAGCAAAGTTCTGGGTGACAGGCTATAGCCGCGGAGGCGCTGTTGCTGATCTCATCGGAAAGCATCTTAACGAAAACGCTGATGTATTCGGTACAAACGAAGATGATCTGTATGTATATACCTTTGAAGCGCCCAACGCTTCTGCAGACGGTAAGGTTTATGATAATATCCATAATGTCTCTGATGCTGATGATCTGATCACTTATTTTTATCCTGCAGGCTGGGGGCTTGGTCTTAACGGCGTAAGGGAATATATCGGCGGCAATGAAACTATCATGACAAAGAAGCTCAACTTCTTCGCTCAGGGTCTGAGCAGCGATTACCGGAAAGTGAAAAAGGCAGATTACCTCAGAAGCCTGGCGAATTTTGTCGGCAGCAATATTACCCGTAAGCAGTATGCAGAGAATCTTGAAAAGCCGTTAAGCGATCTTATGCTTCTGCTGTACAGTAAGAGCTGGGCAGACAGAGCTGAGCTTATCAACAGTATCAAAAATGTATTTTCCGAAGTCCAGAAGGACAAGGGCTTTTTCAATACGGCTCTGTCAGCGCTCAGAGGTAATACATCATCTTTGAAAACAAAGGTATCCGATCTTATTTCCAAATATGTTGATAAAAGCATCATAAGCAGTGATATTGCTCTGAAAAAAGAGGAAGTGGAGGTAATAAAGAAGCTGTTTTCCGGCGTTGTAAAGCTGCTGCCCGGTCTTATCATCTCAGATATTAAATATAAAGACAAAGAAAACAGAAATCAATCCGCTGCGCTTTATCACATCATGACACTGACAGCAAACGCTTCCAGACTTACCAGCGCGCATTACCCTGACAATATATACAAGCTCCTCGTGGCAGAGGATCCCAGCTTCTGATAAGGCGTGATGAAAAATTTTTGAATAATATACGATATTCCGCAAAAAGCGGCTGCCCATCATTACGGCAGCCGCTTTTTAAGTGTGTCGGGCATGACACTAATCTAACGGGTGAAAGACCCGTCACGGGTAGTTACCGCCAAGTGTAGTGAACCGCAAGCTGTTTCCAGTAATGGAAACAGGGGAGGAAGCGGTGTAGCAAACCT
>ONNU01000160.1 GCA_900319255.1 uncultured Eubacteriales bacterium | reverse complement strand
TAAGTTATGACCATGCAAGGCTTTTTCCTCGCGATTGTAAGATAATTTATTGGCGGCATTTTTTGTCGGTATGCGATAGTTTTTCGTTGCCAATCTTAATTTTACACTTAGGGCAGTTCAAAGTTAATAGTTTGTAGTGGTTAGTGACCAGATAAAATGAGTATCAACTGCGAACATCAACGCCGGTACACTACCTTTTTTGTCTGCATTATCGGTCGTGGTGAGAGGGAAAGATATTTTTGCAATTCAGAAAAATATTTTTCAGATATCTGTTTTTTTAACTGATTTGTAGCGTTTTTGTACGCTTTACATGATATAATAGTGGTATTATGGGTAAGTTTCCGTTTTGAAACGGAGGAAATATATATGAGGAAAAAGTATTTCAACCGGGCACTCACAACAATTACGGCTCTTACATTGGTATCCGGGATGTTTCCTGCATCTGCGCTGACAGCATCGGCTGAAAACAGCGGCAATTACCTTGACCGCGTATGGGATGCTGATAACAGACAAATCATCGAAACGTTAACATCTATGCCGGAGATGCTGTACGATATGAGGGTCAGACCGAACTGCAAAACGGAAAATGGTACTTTATTGAAGGGACAAATACTTATTCAAGCCGTATGTATATCAACGGCAGTGTCAGTCTGATATTATGCGACGGCGCTCATATCAGCTTTGATGAAGGCATCAATATTGCTGAGGGCAGCGCTCTTACTGTCTACGGCGGCACGGAAGGCACAGGCGAGCTTATTGCTTCCCTTTCCGACAAGGAATATTATGCGGCGATAGGCGGCGGAAAAAAGGAAAACGGCGGCAGTCTGATTATCAAGGGGGGCAAGATCACAGCAAAAAGCTCCTCTGAAGCACCCGCAATTGGCGCAGGCGGCGGTGATTACTACCATCTCAAGGGAAATATCGATATCTACGGAGGTATCGTCACAGCCGAAGCCGGCAAGTACGGCTCTGGTATCGGCGCTGGTATATTACGGTAATCTGGACGGCAGCGTCAATATCTACGGCGGCGAGGTCAATGCCACCGGCGGTAAATACGGCTCCGGAATCGGCGGCGGCGACAACGGCGTGGGAGCCGATGTTATAGTGGAAGGAAGCAGCGTTATTCTTGCAGCCGGAGGAATGAACACCACCTCTGCCATAGGACATGGCAACAACGAGACCGAATGCGGCACTCTCAGATGCCGGATTCATCCTGGGTAAAGGCAGGAGCAAGCCTGGATGATGATGATCGTGTTCCCGCCGGTGATCGTGTCAGAGCCTGTCAGAATAATAAGTTTGCTATGATATTGCCTGCCTGCGATCACTTTGATAGGGACTATCGGAGTGTTGATCTTCAATATCACGAACAATACTGCGAATTCTGCGGAGAATCCCTCTCGGAAAAGGAAGAACATAGTTGGAACAGCAATCACGTTTGTCCTACATGCGGAGCTTACAACGGCTGGACAGTTGTAACAATGAAATGGCGCGATACAGGCAACGGCGAGATGAACAATGCCTATGAAGTAACGAAAAATTCAAAGTACACGCTTCCCGAATGTCCTGATATTCCGAAAAACAAGGAATTTATCTGCTGGCGTGTAAGCGGCGGAGATTATGACAACGATTTTTTTGAACCCGGTGACTTAGTAACTCCTACTGATACATCGCTTACTCTCGAGGCTGTATATTATACAATTGAAAAAAATTACTATATAGACGAGCGGGGAAGTGAGAGTGAAGTCAACGCCAGAAGGATCAATGTGCAAAGCAGCTGCAATTATTATCTGACCTCCGGATGGTATGTGATAAACAACGGTATTGATAATCTCAGTATTCCTGATAATATTTATTTCATAATAGACGGCAATGTTCACCTGATAATCCCGGACGAACAACACCTCGTTTTTGATACCCCCTCTGCATCCGGAGCGTTCAAAGGCGATTCCCTCAGTGTTTACGGTCAGTTTATGCAGAACGGCAAAATATCAATGTTTTACACGAACAGAAATATTAATTCGCTCAAGTCTTTTTCTCAGTATGGAGCTGTTATCAATGCCTCGGACATAGAAATCAACTGCAAGGAAAGCTTTACCATAAAAAGAGGATCATTTCAAGCAGGAAAGGTTACTACAAAAAAAGCAAACATTATCGGCGGCACATCCCAGATCACCCGGATAGATTCTGATGATATGAACCTCGGATGGACAGATCCTTCTGACAGTATCAGAATCGACGTGCCATACGTCAAAAACGATGCTACAGTAGTGGAGGATCAGACGCTGAAGGATGAAAACAATCATATATATACGGATAAGCTCTTCTACGATACAATTTCCAACAAAACGCTTACTCCTTATATTGAGCATCAGTATGATGAGTATGTTGACCCGGAATGGACATGGGCAGATGATTACAGCTCGGCATATGCTGTATTTGCCTGTATTGATCCCGGATGTGAGCATACGGTCAAAGTAAATGCTGATATTCACGAGGAATATAAAGGCAAAGAATCTATCTATACTGCTGTTTGTGATTTTCAGGGAAAATGTTATACCGATGAAAAAACTGCTAAAAACAAATGGTCTGTTGTAGTAAAAGAATCTGACTGCGGTACTGTGACCCCAGGCGTTGATAAGTCGGAATTCGGCAAAGAGATCAGCCTGGATATCCAGCCTGATGAGGGCTACAGCTTATTCTCTCTGACAGTGGTTGACGATTTCAAAAACCCCGTTGCCGTCAGCGATAATAAATTCTCAATGCCCGCAAGCGAGGTAACCATAAAAGCTGAATTTGTAAGGCATTTCGATTCTACTGATCCGTATATTGACGAAAACGGAGCATATATCCCCGGTATAATCGAGTATATTATCGACAGCAAGGGCGATTATTTCCCTCTGAATAAGGACGGCAGCGCCGGCGAAAAAATCGACACCTCGCAGCTTCCGGAAGCTCTTGAAAACAGCTGGTTCACCTTCAAGACCCGTAGCTGGATATCAAAATACACCGGTCCTACCGAGAATCTGACTGTACTTGAGATCCCAAAAACTTACAAAGGGAAAACAGTAACGACATTGGGCAACAATACAGAAATTATTGATAATGGCGGCAGCAAGCCCTTCGAGCTGAAGCTGACTGAGAATATCACGACGATCAGCAACAGCGCTTTTAATAATTCAAAGCTTACAAAGGTAACGGGTGATACTTCGGGGCTGAATTCGATCGGAATGGATGCATTCAGAAATGTAAACAGCGAAAACGATAATCGGCTGGATATAACACTGAGCTATCCGGGTGTTGTCGATACAGTTTTCCATGCCTTCAATGGAACAAATGTTACATTCCACTTAGACCATAAAACTACTGTAAGTGATACCGAGGGCGCAAAGTCGGTCACATATGACTTTACTGACGACCATATCTACGGCGAGCCGGCATGGGACTGGTCAGATGATCACAGCACTGCTTCTGCAAGCTTCGTCTGCACCGACGAGAGATGCAGACATAAGAAAACAATTGAGGCGGCTGTAAACAAAACTATGGACGGCGACACCGAGATCTATACTGCGACAGTCGAAACGGACGGCAAAACCTATACCAATTCAAAAAACGTCTATGCTGACAATATAGGTGCAAGACTTATGGGTTACACCCTGAGTCTTGACGGCGATATAGGCGTAAACTTCTATATGGAGCTTTCAGATGAAATCGCCGCCAGCGATACAGCATATATGAAATTCAATATTCCCTCCGGCGAAGAAACCGACGAGGAAAAAATCAATGTTTCAGATGCAAGAACAGTTGTTTCCGGCGAATAGACATGGTATATCTTCAAATGTCAGGTCGCTGCAAAGGAAATGACCTCGGATATCACAGCTCAGATCATTAACGGCGAAAATGAGGGTACGACATACACCTATTCCGTAAAGGAATATGCTGATTACCTGCTGGAGCACGCTAATGAAAACGGCAGCGATGAGGAAAAAGCCTATGCAAAAGCTGTGCCGCTTGTTAAGGCTATGCTGAACTACGGCGCTTATTCGCAGATCGTCTTTAACAGTCATACCGACAGACCTGCAAACGCCGGACTGACAGACAATGAAAAGAAGCTTGAAAATGTATCTGTCAATATTGCTGATCCTGTTTTCGAGGGACTTCCTGAGGGCACGATCTTTGAGGGCGCAACCCTTTCGCTGAAATCTGAAACCACGCTTTCGCTTTATTTCAGAAGCAGCACTCCGTTGGAATTCAGCTGTGAGGGTCAGATTGTGGAAAAAGAAGTCTCGGATGAATATTATGCAGCGCGTATCAGGAGCATCAGCGCGAAAAATATCGGCAATACATTTGATCTGAAAGTAAACAGCGGAACAGTAAAATTCAGTCCTCTCAATTACTGTAAGTTTATTATCGCAAGCACAGCGTCAGCTCCGGATGAACAGCTGGACAAACAGAAGCTGGATCTTCTGAATGTAGTCAGGGCGCTTTATCTGTACTGGCAGAAAGCCGATGCTTATTTCACCTGATAACGGCATTACCGGATAATTTTTTCTCAGCGGCAGCAACAGCTGCCGCTCCCCTTTTTTCAGGCAAAAAATATGTTTGACTTATTAACCATTACGGTTAATGATAATGCAGCCTGTTTGTGATATAATGTAACAGAAGCTATGCTTATTATTCAAGAGGAAGTGCCGTGTACTGATTGATTTCTTTCTTTCAAATTATCTTACGCTGGTGATACTGTTTTTTCTCAGCGTCATCATATATGTCAACAGAAAGGTGAATATCCCTGCGGGGAAACTGGTAAGCATCATTATTGTTGTGCTGCTGATCGTTGATATGCTTGATTACGGCGAAAATGTTCTTTCGGGGATAACTGCTTATCAGATCGAAATTTCTGACCCCCAGCTAAGAATAGGGCTGCGGACTGTTTTCAGCACGCTTTTATATGTTCTTCGCCCGACGATAATATTACTGGAGCTTTTCGTAATATCCCCGAATAAAAAATACTGGCTGCCTCTGTCAATTCCTACGATCGTCAACGCCTGTATTTATCTGCCGACCCTTTTCGGCAGCCCGCTGGCATTTGAGATAAACGGAGTCAATGCATGGATACCCCTTTATCCCTTTAATCTCACAATATATATCGTGCAGCTGCTGTATGTTCTTATTCTTCTGGTATTCACCATCAAAAGCTTCCGGGGAAAAAACCGCGGCTCAAGCCTTATTCTGCTGTCTATTTTTACAGTATCAGTGCTGACTGCGGTACTTGAATATACATCCCTTGACAAAGGAAGCACCAACATCGTCACAGCGTTATGTGTTCTCGTATACTATGTCTATCTTTCTATAATATATCAGTACGATATGCGTAAGACCATTACTGAAAAAGAGCTAAGATCGCAAAAAGTGAGCTTACGATACTTAAAAATCAGATTCATCCGCATTTTATCAATAATGCCCTTTCAACAATACGTCTGCTCGCAAAGCGTGACAGCAAAAAGGCTGTCAAATGTATTGACGATTTCTCAAAATATCTCAAATCCCATATCGGGGCTATTCAGAATGAGGATCTGATCTCCTTTTCTGATGCAATAAACGTAGCTGTACAGACCGTTTGCCGCTGGGAGCGCGGCGAACGAATACCTGATGTCATAACCTTTATGCATATAGCAAAGGTCCTTGGCATTACCGCAGAAAAGCTTATCTCCTTCTGAACCAGGCATAAATAATACGATCCGGCTGTTTCCATGGAATGGACAGCCGGATCTTTTTTGTCAGATTCTGCGCAGCAATATAATGTACAATAAAATGCATACAGAATAAAAACATTTTGTAAAAAATAGGGTACTGTGTTATAATGAAAAAAGCTAAAGTTTATTTGTTCCGGGAGGTCATAGTAATGGAAAATAATATGATAAAACCGCCTGTTGAAATTCGTTACAGGGATGAGCTGCAGGCGCTGGCGGAAAACGATAACGCCAGAAAACCCGAAAACTGGGTGCTTTCACCAAAGGCTGTCAGGACTTTTATTCTCGGTTCATCCAAGCCGGTCACGACAGCAGACGGCAGACAGATCGAAATAAGAAAAAAGTTTTTCGGTAATGACGCGCTTGTTGAAAGGTGCATCATTACCCTTACAGGAAACAGAGGGCTTATGCTGGTCGGCGAGCCGGGAACTGCAAAGACCATGCTTTCCGAGCTTCTGTCCGCAGCTATAAGCGGCAACAGCACAAATACCGTTCAGGGTACAGCCGGCACAACAGAGGATATGATAAAATACAGCTGGAATTATGCGCTTCTGCTTGCAAAGGGACCTGTTCGTGAAGCTCTTGTCCCCTCTCCCCTGTATGTGGGAATGTCAAAGGGCATTATCACACGATTTGAGGAGATAACCAGAACTCCTGCTGAGATCCAGGACAGTCTTATCTCTGTTATGAGCGATAAGGTGCTGAATATCCCTGAGCTTGAGGATGAGGGGCTGCTGTTTGCAAGACCGGGCTTCAATATTATCGGCACTGCAAATATCCGTGACAAGGGCGTTAATGAAATGTCCAGCGCGCTGAAACGCCGTTTCAATTTCGAGACCGTGGATCCTGTCAAGGATATTCGTCTTGAAAAGCAGATCATTATGAACGAAGTCGAACAAAGCGCTATTGCTGATAAAATTGATATGCCGGCAGATACGGATGTTGCCGAGCTGCTTGCAATGACATACCATGAGCTGCGGGAGGGCATTTCCGATACGGGTACAAAAATAGAAAAGCCTTCTGCAGTAATGAGTACCGCTGAGGCTGTTTCAGTTTACTATCAGACGCTTTCAAATGCATGGTATTATGAACAGCCCCGCATGAGCATTGACGAATTGACAAAAAACCTGACAAACGCTGTATGCAAGGACTCAAAAGATGATCTTGACAAGCTGAAAAGCTATTTCAATACGGTCGTAAAACAAAGGGCTGAAAAGGTTGGTGGACTATGGAAGGATTATTACTCGGCACGGAAATATCTGAAATAATACCCTTTGATCTGTCGCAGAAAATTCTGTATTTTCCCGTAAGACATCACAGTCCCGGATGCTCCTTTCACCTGAAAAAAGTAATGGAAAGCTATAAGCCGGATTGTATTCTTGTCGAAGGTCCTCAGACTGCCAATAAGCTTATCGGTGTGCTTGCTGACGGCGGGACAGTACCTCCGGTGGCATTTTACTATTTTTACAAGGACACCGCAAAGTATATAAGTGAGGACGGGGATGACTATAAATGCTATTACCCGTTTCTGCGCTGTTCGCCGGAATACAACGCGCTTTGCTTTGCCCGGAAAAATGGGATCGACTGCAGCTTTATCGACCTGCCCTACGGGGATATTCTTATCAATACCGCAAAGGAAAAGGGACTTCGCAAAAAGAAAGAGATCTCTTCCTACGGTGATGAGCATTAT
>ONNU01000001.1 GCA_900319255.1 uncultured Eubacteriales bacterium | reverse complement strand
ACACTGCCTATTCGTAATAGACCTTTATCCTCAGCGTACTGCGTTTCATGTTTTTCAGGGTATTGCATGAGCTGGTATTGATACGATGCGGGCTTTCCAGATATTCATTCACCCCGGATGCAAGAGCCATGAATCTTTCCCCGCCGTTGTCAAGAAGATAATTATTGAATTCCTCAAAGGACAGTTCTCCCGTTACCTGGAAATATATCCTGTCCTCGCCTGCAAGCGCCTTATTGTACAGAAGATTTGATATGGCATTATCGGTTTCCTCGCCCAGCGATGTAACTATCAGCCCTTCGATATTATAGAAGTTCATATCAAGGCTTTTACATTCAGGAAGGAAAAAGTTATAGCTGAAATCCTCCGCTGATACCTCATCTCCTAAAAGCGGGTCGGTTATATGATCCGATTTTATCATTTCATCCGTCAGATTGAAGAAATCATGTATTATCTCGTTCTCATCATCGTCCCATGTCGCATCAAGGTGATACCAGTTTCCGCCGATCTCCACAAGATTCCACATGTGGCGCTCGTTCTCGCCTTCGCCTCTTACGGTCACTGCGTCAACTCCCGACAGATTCAGAAGTATCATCATAGCCTTTGAATATCCCTCGCATACCGCTGAGCCGTCTACGATAGCTCCGTATGCCGAGAATTTTTCCCAGCCGTCCTCGATGGACTGTACATTATGGTCATAGCTGCATTTTTCCAGAAGCTTGTCATGCAGCTTCATTTCTCTTTCATACTTTCCGTCATCAGCTTCAATCACGGAAAGCATTTTCTCTATCGCTTCATTGAATCTCTTTATATATATCTCGCACTGGTTTCCCGAAAGTACAGAATAACATTCAACATATGTCGTATTATCTGATACGGAATAGCCGAAATAATTATCCAGCCAGAATATCTGCGGGTTGTCATACAAAAACGCATTGATGGCTGTATTGATCCTTCCGCTGTCCAGCTCTGCGCCTGTTACTTCCACCATGCCGGTCTTGTATTTGCCCTGCTCGTCCATTTCATCGGAAATGCGGTAGATGCTTTCCGACAGACATTCATACAGATATTTCTCGTTTTCATCGGTCAGGGCATCGTATCCTCTTGTTGACAGTCTGCCGTTTTCCTTATCATAGGAGGAAAGGCTTTCACTGTCGATCCTGCTGTAATCGGCGGATCTGTCCATCATGGACGGGAATATCTCAATACCGTTTGCAGAATTCTTCGCATGGGAGGTCTTATCCATATGCTTCAGAAAATACATCGTTCCCGATACCAGAAGCAAGGCTATCAGCGCTAAAAGCACAAATATCAGAAATCGTGACAAAACCTTTTTCATTATTCAGATCACCCTTTTTGTCATGCTCTCCGCGATCCCGGGCTGCCTTTGCAGATGTTCACATCGCAGCCTGTCCCATCAGCCTTTATGTATTATTTCCGGCTGACAGCTTTTTATCAGCGTTGAGCGCAAAAACCAGGAAAACGTCAGACCCTGCTGCCCGATATGCACAGCAGCAGACGGACAGCAGCTGTCCGTTTGAAAAACCATATCATTTTCCCGTTTCCCTTTACCTTGTCTTTTCCTTATCTATCCCTTTGAAACCGACAGCCTTATGCGGCGATCCTCACGCAAGAGGGCTGCCGGGTATAATTTCAAAAAATTACTGAAGCGGTTTTCTGTTGTTCTGCTTGGCACCGCGTTTTTTCTCGCTCTGGAGCTGATAGTTCCTGAGGCTCTCACGGGTTCTTTTAAGATCTGCAAGGTTCTTGGAAAGCTCCTCGTCAGCCTTCTTCATTATACCATCAATATATGCGCTTGCAGCTCCCTTTATCTCAGAAGCCTGCTTGTCTGCATTGGCGATGATATCATCAGCCTGCATCTGTGCCCGGGAAACGATCTCGCTCTGCTGTACAAGAGCCGCAGCCTTTTCCTCAGCCTGCTTTACTGTATTCTTTGCTCTTTCCTCAGCCTGCTGTGACATCATCTTTGATCTGTCCTCAGCCTCCTGAACAATACGCTCAGCCTCTTCCTTTGATTTATTGAGTATATTGGTACGGTCAGCAGCAATGCTCTTTGCCTGCTTGAGTTCAACAGGAAGATTTGATCTCATATCCTCGATGATCTCCTTGATGCGCTCGGTATTGACTACTGTCTTACCGCCGCTGAGAGGAAGCGTGAACGCCTCGTCTACTATCTCCTGAAGCTCGTCGATAAGCATTTCAATTTTCATTTCAAACTACTCCTTTGTCTTATTCTTAATAATATTTCATCGTGTACGCAGGGGGAAACAAAGGGAGCGATATCCCCGCCTAAAAGTCCCACCTGTTTTACGATGCTTGAACTCAGATACATATGCTCCGAGCTTGTTGTAAGAAAAACTGTTTCGATGCTGTTATTCAGCTTTTTATTGGTAAGAGCCATCTGGAACTCATATTCAAAGTCAGACACAGCTCTCAGTCCCTTTACGATGACCTGAGCGTTATTCTCCGCGGCAAAATCCACCAGAAGTCCGTCAAAGCCTGCGATCTCGACATTCGGGATATCTCCCACCGTCTTTTTCAGCAGATCCTTTCTTTCCTCGATGGTGAACCATGGTTTTTTCTCCACATTCACAAGCACTGCCACGATCACCTTATCAAAAAGCGCTGCGGCTCTTTTGATAATATCAATATGTCCTATAGTTACCGGGTCAAAGCTGCCCGGGCAGATTGCTGTTTTCATAAATTCACTTCCCTGAACCGAATGAAGCGCGCTTTCTCATAATTCGCTGCTTCTGTAGATGCTGATAACGATCTTGCCGTAGCGGTACTCCTTTTTCAGAGAGAACCCGCCTGCCTGCTGCGGAAGCATTTCCTCCCGCGGATGCTCACAGATTATTATGCCGTTTTCTCTGACTGCCCCGGCAGCTGCCTCCAGAGCCCTCTGGAGAAGCCCCGTCATATACGGCGGGTCAAGAAACACAATATCGAAGCGTTCGGCAGTCCTTTCAAGGAAAGCTACACTATCTGCGCTCACCGTAACGGCGCGATCCGGCTCAAAGCCGCAAATCTCAATATTCTTTCTAACTACTGCCATTGAATGCCGGCTCTTATCGACAAAATAGGCTTTTTCAGCTCCCCGGCTCAGAGCCTCCAGACCGATCTGACCTGAGCCTGCAAAAGCGTCAAGAAAAACCGCGCCCTCCACATCAAACTGGATAATACTGAAAAGCGCCTCCTTAACGACATCCGTTGTAGGTCTGACGTCATTTCCCTGAGGCGACTCCAGACGTCTGCCCCTTGCCGAGCCTGTAATAATTCTCATAAATATATTTCCTTTATATCTTTTGGCTGCGGGGCTATACAGCATTTTTCGCCGCATTTACCCACACACTATAATTATCCGTAAAAACAGCCCAAATGTCAATAGCTTTTGCACTTTTTATTCCAAATATCGGAATTTTTTTATACCAGCGATATGCACCCTGGAAGCAAATGCGGGTCAATTGAAGATTAATCCGGAAAAATCAGGAAATATGGAACAAGGCAAAGCCAAAGCTGTTTTATGTCGGAGGAAAAGAATAAATAATAATGAATAATATGACCTCTCCGTCACGGCTACCCCGTACCGCCTCTCATTAAAAGGGGGAGGCAAGAAGCTATTTCCACTTTGACCCGATTTTCAAAGCCATTATCCAACAATTTTCAACTTTCAATTCATTTCAATTCCACTTTCCAAATTCCAAATTCCTAACTCCTGATTCAATTTTCTTCCGGATGAAAATATTTATAGACTGCCTGGGCTGCGGGTTCGTTCATGCCCTTGACTCCCATAAGCTCTTCTATCTCTGCTTCTTTTATGCGCTTCAGCGTTTTGAAGGCTGTCAGCAGGGCTTTTGCTCTTGTCTGTCCTATTCCGGGGATCTCTGTCAGAGAGGTGGCTAATGTCCGTTTTGCCGCCTTGCTGCGGTGATAGCCTATTGCAAAACGATGCACCTCATCCTGTATCGTTGATACTAATGTGAAGGCGCGGCGCTTGGAGCTTATGGCTATTTCTCTGCCCTCGTCTGTTATCGCTCTTGTGCGGTGGTGGTTGTCCTTTACCATGCCGAACAGAGGGATGTCAAGACCGTATTTTTCAAGCACGGGACGTACTGCCGATACCTGTCCCTTGCCGCCGTCAAGCAGTATCAGATCGGGCAGCTGTCCGAAGCCTGAGCCGCTGTCCGGGTTTTTATAATACTCCTTTATCCGGCGCTCAATGACCTCATTCATCGAGCCGTAATCGTCCTGTCCGGTAAAGCCCTTTATCTCAAAACGGCGGTATGAGCTTTTGTATGGTCTGCCGTCCTTGAATACTACCATGCCGGCTACATTATCGCTGCCTGCATGATGGGAGATATCGTAGGATTCGATATATCTCGGCAGCTTTGTAAGTCCTAAAAGCTTTGCAAGCTCGTCAAGAGCTGTCAGCTCATGCCCTAAATGTCCGTGGCTTTGGGCAAGGCGCTCCGCTGCGTTTTCCCGGCTCATTTCCACAAGACGCATATTATCGCCCTTCTGGGGCAGACTTATGCGCACCGTCTTTCCGCGCTTTTCCGTCAGCCACATGGCAAGCAGCTCCTGATCCTCAGCTTCGCCGTCAAGAGCTACCACAGGAGGGATACGCTCACGCATTGTATAATACTGCTGTATGAATTCACTGCGCAGTGACGGCAGGTCAGGGCTTTCCCCTGCGTCCTTTATTATAAAGTCCTCTTTATCATAAAGCCGCCCGTCACTGAAACGTATCACGGCAAAGCAGATATCGCCTTTTTCACACGCTGCTCCGATAACATCCTGCTCCCGTACATTTGCGGCAACTACATTCTGCTTTTCAGTTATGCGCTTTACGGCGTTTATCCTGTCCCTGAGCTTTGCCGCAAGCTCAAATTCAAGGTTCTCCGCTGCTTCGTTCATTTTCTCTGTCATCTGGCGCACGCTTTCGCTGTCGCCCCGGCTGAGAAAGCTTACCGCGCTGTCAACGCTTTCGTTATAATCGCTCAGGCTGATCTTTCCCGCACAGGGCGCACTGCACTGCTTTATGAAATAATTAAGGCATGGTCTGCCCTTGCCTATATCGCGGGGGAACACCCTTGTACACGATGGCAGGCGGAAGATCTTCAGCGCCTCATCCACTGCATTCCTGGCATACCATGCGCTCATATACGGGCCAAGATATTTCGCTCCGTCATCCTTCTTCTGCATCTCAAAGCTTATTCTGCGCCACTGGTCATCCGATATGCGTATATAGCTGTAGCCCTTGTCATCCTTGAGAAGTATATTATACCGGGGCTTATGCTGCTTTATCAGGCTGCATTCAAGCACCAGGGCTTCAAATTCACTTGCGCAGATTATATAATCAAAATGATCCACATTCGAGACCATGCGTCTGACCTTTTCAGGATGGTTCTTATCCGAGCCGAAATACTGGCTCACCCTGTTTTTCAGCGCCTTGGCCTTTCCTATATAAATGATCTCATCCCTGCTGTTTTTCATTATATATACACCCGGCCGAAGCGGAAGATGCATAGCCTTCTCCCTCAGCTCAACAATGTCCATGTGATCACCTCCGATATTGCTTTTGAATTTGGAATTTGGAAAGTGGAATTGATATCAATCAGGAATTATGCCTGAATCCGTGAAACCGACATCACCGTTGCGGGTGTATAAATGAAATCCGCTGTTCTACTTTAGTGTCCTGAGTAATACTTCATCAGCATTTCTGCTTTGGTGGGTCAAAAGGCGGAAACTACAAAGGGTGTCACCCGTTTTCCCCCTTTTGGAATCCCCTTTCCTTATCCCTAATCGTAAGCCAGACATTTTAATCTGCCACTAATCACTAATAAAAAAAGAAGGTGCATTACCTCAGTAACACACCTCCGGATGCCAAAAGAAAAAATTACTCAGCAAAACCAGACTGAACAAGCTTGATAAGACTCTCAACAGCTGCTTCTTCATCTGCGCCGTCAGCGATAACCTTGATGCTTGTACCGCCTACGATGCCAAGTGAGAGAACTCCAAGAAGGCTCTTTGCGTTAACTCTTCTCTCTTCCTTCTCGACCCAGATAGAAGACTTGAATTCGTTTGCCTTCTGAATGAAGAATGTTGCGGGACGAGCATGAAGACCAACCTGGTTCTGAACCATAACTTCCTTAACGTACATATTGTTTTCCTCCTCACAAAAAGTATACCTCAAAACATAACTGCAGCTAATCATATATTATGCTGTTTAGCTACTTGTAATTATAGCACAATTTTAACTTTGGTCAACTGTTTTACTGCAAGTTTTTTGTTTTGTACGATTATCAAACCATTTTCGCCTTGTGTTTTTGTGCATAGTGACGGCAAAGTTGAAAACTTTTAGCCTTTTCTTACCAGATAATCCGCATTTTTTTGAGCCTTTGGCTGTAATTTATGCCCCGGAACTGCTTTTTTATGCTCAAACTCTGTCAGATATTACCAAATATGGATAATTATTTGTATATTTTGTTATATTCTATATTTATTATCAAGATGTGAGATAAAATTTTGTTTGTTTTACCTATAGACATTTGAAAATTGTGTGTTCACATTAATTTATAATTCTAATATCTATAAATCCGATAGATATTTGTATAACAACGGTTACAGTTTATTGTACCAAATAACTATAATTATGCATATGCGCCTCTGAAAAACAATAGATATTATCTAATAAAAACAATGCTATTTTAGTACAATAATCGCTTTTTTAAAAATCTTAGCATAATACTGATAAAACCCGGAGCGCTTGTCCGCTGCTGCGGTTTATTATGCAGTTTGCACAAAGGAATCAACTCACAGCTGTGCAGACTACTTGCCGCCGTTTTCTGCAAGATACTTCTCATAAAGATCCGGGCGCTTGAGTTTTGTTTCCTCTATAGATTTTTCATGCCGCCACTTCTCAATATTGGCATGATGCCCGCTCATGAGCACCTCCGGAACTTCCCGCTCTCTCCATACCGACGGCTTTGTATACTGGGGATATTCCAGCAATCCGCCGAAATGACTTTCCTCTGAAAAGCAGATATCATCCGACAGCACCCCCGGCACAAGTCTGCTTACACTGTCCGCAAGCACCAGCGCAGGAAGCTCTCCGCCTGTGAGGACATAATCCCCTATTGAAATTTCCTCGTCGATAAATTCATCTATCAGGCGCTGATCCACACCCTCGTAATGACCGCAGAGGATGGTGATATTCTCCATCTGCGCAAGCTCTGTCAGTCTTTGCTGAGTAAGAGTCCTGCCCTTCGGGGACATATATATGAAATGGGGACGGCTGCCTGTTTTTTTGCAGATATCCTCAAAGCACAGGGCGATGGGTTCAGCCTTCATCAGCATTCCCATTCCTCCGCCGTAGGTGGTATCGTCAACCCTCTTATGCTTATCAAATGCAAAATCCCTGAGCTGGTGGCAGTTAACTTCAATAACGCCCTTTGCCCTTGCCCTGCCGATAATGCTTTCGCTCATAACAGCCTCGCACATTTCCGGGAACAATGTTATAATATCAATTCTCATCCTCAAACAACCCGCCTATGTTTTTAGTATTAATGTATATTTTTCCCTCTTCAATATCAACCCTTGTGACTACCTCAGGTATTTTAGGAATAAGATGATCCCTGCCGTCCTTTGTAATCTGGTAGACATCATTTGCGCCGGTCTGATATACCTCTGTAACGCTGCCGTAGACTGTGCCGTCGTCAACGTCAACAGCCTCAAGCCCGATGATATCCTGCACAAAATATACGCCCTTCGGCAGTCTGACATCAGCTCTGTCTATATATACAAGCCTGCCTCTGAGCGCCTGAGCATCCTCCGGGGTATCAACGCCGGAGAATTTTACTATAACTATGTTTTTCTGCACCCTTGCGCGGGTGACTTTCATTTCGTTTTCGTTTTTATCAAAAAGTCTTTTGAATCTGCTGAGAAAATCCGGACCGTCACACCAGGGATCTATCTTTACCTCTCCCTTTAATCCATGTACTCCCACGATCTTCCCTGCTTCAAGAAACTGCTTTTTCATATTTTAGCCCCCAAAAGCGCCGCCGGCAGCGGCTGAGTGAAATAGTGAAATAGTGAAATAGTGGTTAGTGATTTTAGTTAATTCCTCATTCCTCATTCCTGATTCCTCACTCCTGATTCCTCATTCCTCGATTCCACTTCCAAATTCTAAATACTAAATTCCAAATTCCAAATTAATATGTTAGTCTGATATGAAAAAAGGAACTGCCCACTAAGATGTGCAGCTCCTTTCCGGCAGGATCACTCGATCTCTACCTGGATCTTTTCATCATTTCTTGCAGCGGCAGCTCTCATAACAGTACGGATTGCCTTAGCTATCCTTCCCTGTCTGCCAATTACTCTGCCCATATCATCCTCTGAAACGTGAAGATGATAAACTACAACGCCTTCCTCATTGACTTCATCAGCGTTTACTGTAATTTCTTCAGGCTTTTCAACAAGTCCTGTAACAATTGCAATAAGTAATTCTTTCATTTTATCCTCCGAAGGGAATTATTACTCAATGATGCCGTTCTTTTTAAGAAGAGCCTTAACTGTGTCCGTGGGCTGCGCACCATTTGCGATCCATTTCTTTGCCTTGTCAGCGTCTACCTTGAACTCTGTAGGATCTGCAAGGGGATTATAGGTGCCGATCTCCTCGATGAATCTGCCGTCACGGGGATATCTTGAATCAGCAACTACTACACGATAGAAAGGAGCCTTCTTTGCGCCCATACGGCGAAGTCTGATCTTTACTGCCATTTTTTCTTACCTCCAATTTTTTCTCTCGGGATTATCATCCGCTTATTATTCTCCGAATGACCGCTGGGTCATATTTTTCGGAATATATATTTCATCGGTACTGTGACCGTATGAAAGCTTTCTTTGGGGCTTTTCGTCAGATTTTATTATCTTCTGAAGCCGCCCATGCCTCCGAAGGGCATTCCGCCAAGTCCGGGCAGACGCTTGCGCTTTCCGTCCTTTCCTCTGGCGTTCATTGATTTCATGAATTTGCGCATCTGTTCAAACTGCTTCATCAGCCGGTTTACATCCTCGACCTTCATGCCGCTGCCGGCTGCGATACGCTTTTTTCTTGAGGGATTGATGATCGTGGGATCCTCCCTCTCCTTTATTGTCATTGACGAGATCATTGCGCCGATCCTGTCAAGCTGTCTGTCATCAAAATCCATATCCTTGATCTGGTCGTTGATGCCGGGGATCTTGGAAAGGATATTCTTGACGCTGCCCATCTTTTTGATCTGCTGGAGCTGTTCATAAAGGTCGTTCATGTCGAATTTGTTCTGCTGGAACTTTTTCGCCATTTCCTGAGCCTTTTTCTGATCCAGTCTGTTTTCAGCATCCTCGATAAGGGTGAGCACATCGCCCATTCCGAGAATTCTTGATGCCATTCGATCCGGGTGGAATACCTCGAGATCGTCAAGCTTTTCTCCGATACCTGCAAATTTTATCGGCTTGCCTGTTACTGCCTTTACTGACAGCGCAGCGCCGCCTCGTGTATCACCGTCAAGCTTTGTAAGGATAACGCCTGTGATATCCAGAAGCTCGTCAAAGGATTTTGCAACATTTACTGCATCCTGACCCGTCATTGAGTCAACTACCAGCAGTATCTCATCCGGATTAACTTCGGCTTTTATCTCTTTAAGCTCGTTCATAAGCTTTTCATCTATATGCAGACGGCCTGCGGTATCTATGATAAGGATATCATTGCCGTAGTCCTTTGCATGGGCAACCGCCTTTTTGGATATTTCCACAGGATCGCCCTGACCCATATCAAATACAGGTACTCCTGCCTGTGAGCCGACTACCTTCAGCTGTTCAATAGCTGCCGGACGGTAAACGTCGCAGGCTGCAAGCATCGGTCTGTGACCCTGCTTCTTATACATTTTGGCAAGCTTTGCGCTGTGCGTTGTTTTACCTGAACCCTGCAGACCGCACATCATGATGATTGTAGGCGGCTTGGATGCAAATTTTATCTTTGTTTCCTCCGAGCCCATGAGAGCCGTCAGCTCTTCATTTACTATCTTTATGACCATCTGCGCGGGAGTCAGGCTTTCCATTACATCGGCGCCTACCGCTCTTTCTGTGACCTTTGAGGTAAATTCCTTTGCCACCTTATAGTTTACATCAGCCTCAAGCAGTGCCATACGCACTTCCTTCATTGCTGCCTTTACATCGTCCTCAGTCAGCTTGCCCTTGCTGCGAAGCTTTCTGAAAGCATTGCTCAGCTTTTCGGACAGACCCTCGAATGCCATCCTGTTCCCTCCTTATTTGTAAACATCTTCTGCTGACAGCAGAGTTTATTTATTCAGCTTATCCAGCTTATCAAGCTCTTTCAGAATGACCTTGATGCTTTCGTTGATATCATTGGAACGGTATACTCTCATATTTCGGTTATCAATGACATCTATCTGCTTTTTTATTTCAGCGAGGCTTTTATCAATAAGTGAAAATCTCTCCGCAAGCCCAAGCTTTTCCTCCATTTCAAAGAGGACAGCCTCTGCTCTTTTGATATTATCGCGCACGCCCTGTCTTGATATGCCAAGATTAGCGCCTATCTCGCCCAGAGAAAGATCTTCATTATAATAGAAGTCCAGTGAATCACGCTGTTTATCGGTCAGCAGATCGCCGTAAAAGTCCAGCAGATAAGCCACTCTCATATCCTTAGCCATCATTACCGCCTCCCGATATCCGCACTCTGTAAAGTTCCACACTTTACAGTGCTTATATATTATACTATATTCCCACCCATTTGTCAAGATATTTTAATAGCCCGCCGGCGCCGGCGTGCCGCCGGTGTCAAAATCGCGGGGCAGGTCTGACAAAGCTTTACTTTCGTTCTCGCGTGTTATGCTTAGATGGGATGGGGAAACAAAAAATTCCCAAAGCCAGCTCATTATCAAAGTCCCAGAAATATTTTACACCAACAATAGAGATTAGTGATTAGTTAATCCTGAATCCGTGAAACTCAATATGGAAAAACACAATTATGCCGCATTAATGCAATGTTTTTTGAGTAATTTGAACCCTGATATT
>ONNU01000073.1 GCA_900319255.1 uncultured Eubacteriales bacterium | reverse complement strand
TAAGGAAAGGGGATTTCAAAAGGGGAGAACCTTAAGAGGGGGGCGCCAGCCACCCTCTTGTGGTTCTCCTCTTTTGTCGCAGCGGCATTTGCCGCTGCCCCTGGAAGAAGTTAGCGGTAAATAGAAGCCAGGAAGTAAAGAATAACTCCCGAATCCGCTATTCCACTTTATTGCCTGAGCCATGCTTCATTGGCATTTCCACCTTTTGCAATCCCCTTTCCTTATTCCCTGTGGATAGCCGGGGGTTAATGACTAAGACATGGTATTGTTACATTTGAGGGGATAACGCTTGATCGGAAATCCACTTTTTTTATAAAATCGACAATGCGGAATGATGTGTAAAAATCCGCATAAATACAGTAGTTTATAATATTTTTCACCGTTAAGCTTTGCGCATTCAGATCCTTTTTTGTCTGAGCTGCCGTATCCTCCTTCAGCTGCGGTGAAGGGCGGTTTTTTTCTCTCTGACAATGGTCTGCTCCTGCTGGGTCTGGGAAGCGCCCCAGTTCATCGATCCGCTTATGACCATACAATCACTTGCATCTCTGCCGCTTGATACTTTTATATGCTCATCTCCCACAAGCTTTCTGTTCGTGGGGTCAAAACCGTACCAATAGCCGCTGCAGAATACCTCTACCCATGCATGGGATGCCCCCTCCCCCATCAGCATTCCTGCCGTATATCTTGCGGCGATCCCTCTGCGGCGCAGAAGCGAAAGCATTATATGAGCGTAATCCTGGCATACTCCCCCGCCCTTGCGGAATGCGGATTCTGCACTTTCACCTGATATTGTTGCGCCTGAGGAATAGCGGAATATGCTTTGCAGATTATCCGTCAGGTATACCGCCGCTTCATAGGCGCTTCTGGCTTTATCAAGTCCTGTCTCGTTATACAGGCGCAGAAGCTCCTCTCCCGGCTCAGTCAGGGCTGTCTGGCTGCGAAAGGCGGCGACCTCATTTCCGGTCTCGCTGTAATGCTCAAAAATATCTATCCCTGTGATAACGCTGCCGGTCATTGTCAGGTCAAAGCGGGCGTGCTGCATACCGATATAGCCGCTTATCATTTTATTTCCGTATGCATCGGTCAGTATATCGTATTTATGACAATTGGCTATGAAAATATCGGTCTGCTCTATTTTCTGCCTTGCGTTATCCTGCGGGAGAAAACGGAAATAAAAGCGGTGATCGGTTATCGGACTGCTGTAAAATGCCGAAAGCTTATAGCTGAATTCCAGTCTTTTGATAACGATCACCTCATTTCATTTATTTGTTATTTCCTGCAAGCGCAAAATCTATCGTTCCCATTGCAACACTTGCTGCGGCTGCCTGTATTCTTACCTCATCGCCGATGCAATAGCTATGACCGCTGCGTGTATCGGTTGTGGTGGTCTTTCCGTCAAAGATATACTCTGTGCCGTCAATCGCCGTCAGGTCAACAAAGCCCTCTATACCGTTGGGTATCATTACGAAAATGCCCTTGTTCGTCACTCCCGAAACTACTCCGTCATATTCCTCGCCAAGATGCGCTCTCATATATTCTGCCGCATAGCATTTTTCTGTATCACGCTCTGCGCGGACTGCCCTTATCTCATAATCAGATGAAAGCTTTGCTGATTCCGACGCAAATTCCTCGTATCTGCTCTTTATCTTATCAACAGGTATGCCGCTGACAAGCTCGGTCAGTATGCGGTGGATGGATGTATCCGGGTATCTTCTTATCGGTGAAGTGAAATGGCAGTAATCCTCCAGCGACAAGCCGAAATGTCCCAGCGGACGAGGATCATATCTTGCCTTTGCCATTGTGCGCAGTACCTGTGTTGATATCAGAGCTGAATATTTTGTTTCCTTCGCTTTTTCAATCAGGGCTGAAAGATCGGTCTGTCTTACGCCCTCCTTCAGTCGTCTTGTCTGGAAGCCGCAGGCAGCTGCAAGCTCGCTGAGAGATGCCAGCTTATCCTCATCAGGCGCTTCGTGAACACGGTATACAAAGGGAATACCTGCGCTTTTTGCATACAGCGCTGCTGCACTGTTTGCGCTTATCATAAACTGCTCGATAAGCTCCTCAGCAACTCCCCGTTCACGCTCTGAAACTCCGATACATACGCCCTGCTCGTCAAGCACAAAACGAAGCTCTGTGGTTTCTATCCCAAGCTCACCTCTGCGCTTTGCCTTTGTCTTCAGGATCTCTGCAAGCTCATTTGCTGTAAATATCTCATCGTATACAGGCGCATATTTTTCCTTCAGCTGTTCATCCGCTGTTCCGTCAAGTATCGCATTGACCTCGCTGTAAACTCCGCGTACCTTTGAGCTTATTATACTCTTTTCAAAGCGGTAGTCGATCATCTCCGCCTTTGCATTGAAGGTCATTATACATGAAAATGTCAGCTTTCTTGTGCCTGCGTTCAGTGAGCAGCAGCCGTTTGATATCTCCACCGGAAGCATGGGGATAACCCTGTCAGCAAAATAAACCGAGGTTCCTCTGAGCTTTGCTTCCTCGTCAAGACGGCTGCCGGCTGTTACATAATGGGAAACGTCTGCGATATGCACTCCCAGCTCCCAGCCGCTGTCCAGCTTTTTCACAGAAATAGCATCGTCAAGATCCTTTGCATCTGCGCCGTCAATGGTGAATATCGGCTCATCAGTAAGATCAAGCCTTTTTTCCGCTTCTGCATCAGTAATGGGCTTTGCAGCAAGCATTGCGGCTTCATGCTTGACAGGCACAGGGAATTTCACCGGTATACCGTAGCCGTCAATTATTGCGTCAGAGCATACTCTTGCGCTGTCGCCCTTGCCGTATACCTTTATTATTCTGGCATAGACACGCTTTTCCTTCTGATCGTAAAAAAGCGCCGCCTTTACCTTATCGCCCTCCTTGCTTTTAAGCTCGCCGCCCTTTACAATGCGCAGGTGAGCCGAATACATACTGTCGGGCATGATATATGCCTTGCCTGCTTTTCCGTCCGGACGCTCTACTGTACCGGTGACGATACGGGTACCCTTTTCAAGTATCTTATCCACCTCACCGGAAAAGCCCTTTGCTCCGGCTGTAATATTTTTAAGCATTACCGTATCCCCGGGCATTGCGCCTTTGAGGTGCTTTTCATGTATGAATATATCATCCATGTCCTCTTTATCAGGCGTAGCAAAGGAAAAGCCTCTGCCCTGACGCACTATGGTGGCGCACAGGCAGCCCATATTTTCCGGCAGCCCGACCTTTTTTCTTTCTATTATTATCTTTCCTCTTCTTTCAAGATAGGAAAGGGCATTATTGAATTCCTCGATCTCAAGCACTCCGCTGAAAATAAGCAGATCTCTGCGTTCTATGGGTTCGTCCTGCTGTCTCAGCGCCTCGAGTATCATTTCATTTGCTTCTTTGTTCATTTTTCTCCTTTCTGTCAGTACCAGGCTGACACATTATTATCCATTTCATTTATTCTGTCATAAAGAGTATTCCCAGCGTTCCCGGACCGCAATGAGATGATATCGTACAGCTTGCGGTGGTGATATAGATATTTTCAAACATCTTCTTTCCGCTGAGATAATCATAAACTACCTTTACATGGTCGTCACCGATGCCTGCGTGGGTTATAAATATCTTATCAGTCCTTATATTATCATAGGCTGAAAGCTGTTCATCAACATACTGCAAAAGGACATTATCAAGCTTTCCTCTGTATTTCTTTCCCACAGACATGGAGCCGTCCTTATTATTTACATATATCGAGGGCTTTATTTTCAGAAGATTTGCTCCGAAGGCTGCAAGCGCTGAGCAGCGTCCGCCTGCGCGGAGATAATCAAGCTTATCAATAACAAAGCTTGCGTGTACCTTGCCTGTCATTGCTTTCAGCTTTTCGGCTACCTCCTGCGCCGGCAAGCCCTTTTTTATCATCCTTGAAGCTTCGATAACAAGATGTCCCGAGCCTGTGGAAAGGTTGCAGGAATCCACTACATAAACATTGCCAAGCTCCTTTGCTGCGGCAAAAGCATTTGCGCTGGTGGATGAAAGCGCGCTGCCCAGGGTGATATGCACAACGCTGTCTCCGGCTTCAACATAGGGTCTGAAATAATCAATATATTCACTGACATTTACAGCAGCGGTCTTTGGTAGAGTTCCCGTGACCTCAAAATTCTTATATATATCCGGGGGTACGATATTCACTCCGTCCTCGTAGCTTTTTTCGCCAAGTACAATGTGCAGGGGTATATAACGCGCTACCTCACATTGCCGGCTCAGCTCCTTTGTAAGATCGCAGGTACTGTCTGCTGTCAGAATTACTTTTCCCATTGTAATATCTCCTCTCTGTTTCACCCGTAAGAGTAAGCGGATATCCTGGCGCTTTTCGCGTCTTTATGACACACCCTCCGGGCTTGTAATTAATTATTTATCTTTTGAAGCGTCTGAGCTGTCTGATATCATTACCGAAGAAATCCACTCTTCTGAGCATTCCTATCATCCTTGACGCCATTCTTGAGCCATAGGTCTCCTCAAGCTCCTTGACCGTCAGATTCGTGCTGATTATTACCGGCTTTGATGCATTGATGCGGGAATTTATCATATTATATATGGTCGCCTGAGTGAACCTTGTGACAAATTCCGTTCCCAGATCGTCTATTATCAGCAGGTCACATTCCTGCAGAAGCTGTTCATCCTCAAGGCGGGCTGTGGATCTTCCTCCGAACTGTCTGCTTTCCAGTCTTGACAGGATATTCGGCGCGGAAACATATATTACCCCGAAGCCCTTTGACAAAGCCTCCTGCGCAATAGAAAGAGAAAGATGGGTCTTGCCCAGTCCCGTTCCTCCGTCAAAAAGAAGGCTTTCGGAATGTTCATTGAAGGTATCGGCGTACTTTTTGCAGAAATTTAAAACGCCCTTCATATAATCACGGACATCCCTGCCGTTCATCGCTATTACATCATCAGGGTAATAATCCAGCGAAAAGCTTTCAAAGCTGCAAAGTGACAGCGGGGATATCTTATTCAGCTCCTCATAGGCTGTCTGCCGGAGAAGCTGCTTCATACAGCTGCACATTTTTCCGTCAATATTGCCCGTATCACGGCATTTTTCACAGTTATACCATGGGTCAAGGTAATTTGCGGGAAGCCCGTTTCTTTCCAGTATCTGCGCAAGCTCCTTTTGCAGGCAAAGGCTGCGGTTTTTCAGCTCTTCAAGCTTCGATACCTTATCAGCTCCCATTATCACAGCCCTTCCTGCCCGGACGGAGATACTCACAAGCTCACGCTCTATCTCTCCGGCTCTGGGCTGGCTTGCGTACAGCTCACTGCGGCGGCGCTCAAGCTCCTGCTCTGCGTTCAGTCTGCGCTGATCCATACTTTTCTGCGCTTCGGCATAGATCTCACGGCTGTATGACATCAGAATCCCTCCTCAAATATAGCGTTCGTGCTTTCATACTGGTCTATATCATATGTGACTGTCTTTTGTTTTTTCGGAGCCGGCTTTCCTCTGAGCTGATCCTCCTGCGCCTGCTCCAGGGTCTTTATCCCGGCGCTTTCCCATCTTGACAATACGCTGTCAACATATTTCGGGATATACTTTCCCTTTGCGTCAACGCATATCTCATATGCATATCTTATCATTTCCTCAGTCAGCTTCATGCTGTTCAGCCATTTATCCGCATAGGCTATCTCCTTTTGTGTGGGAGAATGCCTATCCTGACCGACTATCTGCTGTATCCTTCCCGCAGCGCTGATGCCGCTTGTAAGCATCCTTATCTTTTCCTCTGCGCGCTCAAGGGTATTGATCTCCTCATCGCTCCAGTTTATCGCAAGCTTTTCTATATATCTGATATTGCATTTCCCGATATCCCGGGCATACTGCAAAAGCATTATCAGCACCTCTACCGGGATGCCGTCATATTCATGTATCAGCAGAAGCGTCTCTTTTTCATTATTGCTGGTGGGTCTGCCGAAGATCTCATCAGCCGTATGCATCAGGAACATTATGCTTTCATCATTGTTCATTCTCTCCGCAAGATATACTGTATCAGGCTTTTCAGGTCTTGACAATGCTCTTGAGGGCTTATTCCCGGTTTTTGCCGGCTGTTCCTGTTTTTCGGGTGCCGGGACTGTCAAAGGCTGAGGGGGCTGAATCTGCTGAGCAGGCTGCACTGCCTGTGCGACCTGCGCGGGCAGGGGCGCGGAAACGGTTCTGTCATCCTCCGGCGGAGTAATAATACAATCATTTTCGCAAACAACGCCTGTTTCCTTCCAGTACAGCATACTATCCCTGACATCAGCGGGGGACATATTAAGAGCCGACGCTATTATCTCATCCGAAAGCTCCTCACCGCTATGGCGAAGCAGCCACAGCATCACCTTCAGCTGCGCCGCTCCTGCAAGCTTCAGATGCTCATCAACAATACAGCAGGGTACGGCAAACACCCCGTTCCATGCTCCAAGATCAAGTTTATATCCCATTATTTTCTTCTCCATTCCATCCGGTCATTACATCATTTCCTTTTTCGTCACAATCCATCATTTTCCTACATTATACCACTTTTCTCCCCATGATACAAGGAGGCACCGCCGGCAGCGTCGACGCCGGCGTGCCAGGGTCGTGAAATAATTACGAGCATTGCCGTATCAATCATCCGCGCGTTGGACAGAAAGCAGAAATTCGATAATTTTTCCCCGCGTGGAGCGAACCCGGGGGGAGATAAGGAAAGGGGATTTCAAAAGGGGAGACCGGCGTGCCGCCGGTGTCACAATTGTCTTAGCATATGCTCCTGAAATGCCGGACTTTCTCGATCAGCTAAGTATACTCTGATTTTAAACAAAGAGGGGGGCGCAAGCCCACCTCTTGTGGTTCTCCTCTTTTGTCGCAGCGGCAAAGCCGCTGCCCTGGAGGAAATCAGCAGTCGATAGAAGCCGGGTCATAAAGAATAAATCCCGAATCCGGCTGTTCCGCTTTACTGCCCTGAGCCATACTTCATTGGTTTTTCTGCTTTGTGTCATCTCCGCTGTTCAGGCGCTTTTTTATTTCTTCAAGGAGGGCTTGCTTTTCGTTCGGGGCGTTTCCTTCGATCACAAGCTCAAGCATTTCGCTGAGAAGTCTGCCGATCTCTTTGCCTTCGTTTACTCCCAGCGCTATGATATCGCCGCCGTTTATTGCAAGGCTTTTTATATTGAATTCGCTGCCGTCTGCTGTGACCTGGCGGAATACGGCTTCTATCTCGTCAAGCTTTTTCAGCTTTCCGGGAATGGTCTCCGGGTTCTGTCCCTTTGTATCTGCCCGTTTCAGCTCCATCAGCGGGATGAACATTTCAACTCCCGTTTTTGATACGAGGCGTCTTATCTGTCTTGGCTCGGGCATCGGTCTGCGGTCGTGGTAATGTATCAGAAGCTTTACCTTTGATATGGTATCATTATCCAGGTGCAGTCTTTTCAGAATGTGCGAAGCCATTTCTGCCCCAAGCTCGGGATGACCCTTGAAATGTCCTGTTCCCCTGTCATCCACGGTGAAGCAGCAGGGCTTTGCTATATCATGCAGAAGCGCAGCAAGACGCATTACCTTTCCCTGCGGCGCATTGCCCACGACCTTTACCGTATGCGTCCACACATCATAGATATGATGCGGATTGCGCTGGTCAAGTCCCACCATGGGCTTTATCTCCGGTATGAATACGCTCAGCACCATCGGGTATTCCAGCAGCACCCTTTCACAGTATTTTCCGTCAAGTATTCCTGTAAGCTCCGATGCAATGCGTTCTGCCGAGATGTTTTTCAGAAGCCCGGCATTTTTCCTTATTGATTCTGCGGTCTGCTCCTCGATCTCAAAGCCAAGGCGGGATGAAAAACGAAGCGCCCGCAATATCCTCAGCGCATCCTCGTTGAATCTTTCGTCCGGATCCCCTACGCATCTTATCAGCCCTCTTTTTATATCCTCCTGTCCGCCGAAGGGATCACGCAGACCCTCGCTGTCGTTATATGCCATTGCATTTACGGTGAAATCACGTCTTGCAAGATCTTCTTCAAGGGAGGTTATGAATGTGACCTGCTCAGGGCGGCGGTTATCGGAATATTTGCCGTCTGTGCGGAAGGTGGTTATCTCATACAGCTCCTTATCGAATTTTACTGTAACTGTGCCGTGTTTCAATCCGCTGTCGATGACATTATGCTTTCCCAGAGCAGACAGTATCTCCTCCGGCAGAGCGCTTGTGCAGATATCCCAGTCGTGGGGCATAATGCCCATAACGCTGTCCCGTATGCATCCGCCGACTGCAAAAGCCTTATATCCCCTTTCTTCAAGCTTTGATATCATCAGCTTTACATTTTCCGGCATATTTATTTTCATTCCTTGCTCACCTTCCCTGCTTTTTACTATCACCTGAATCCGTTAATTTTATAGTTCCGCTGCGGTCAGAAAAAGGAAATCCGCTGTTCCGCTTTAATACCTTGAGTTATACTTCATTAGTATTTCTGCTTTGGTGAAACAAAAGGTGGAAACCACAAAGGGTGTCCCCCTTGAGCTCCCCCCTTTTGAGATCCCATTTCCTTATCCCCCTCAGCGGCTCAGGCTTAATCTGAAAATAAACCTTTTCGGTGAATCTGATAATTTTGAATAGTATAATACAATGTTTTATATTCTCACTGTTGAGTAACACAGATTCAGGTAAAAAATCAAGCATCTCCAAAAATTTTGAAGATGCCTGTTCGTCATATTATCACTGCAAAAATTATTATTCAGCGGCTGACTGAACACTTTCCTCAGCTGAAGCTTCTGTGCTTTCTGCTGCGGAGCTTTCACCCTCTGCTGATGTTTCTGCTGCGCTTTCTTCTGAAGTCTCAGCTGCGCTCTCTGCTGATGTTTCTGCTGATGCCTCTGCTGATGTCTCAGTTGAAGCCTGTACTGAGCTTTCTGCTGCTGATGCGCCGCTTTCGGCAGAAGTTTCCTTTGAAGCCTCAGCCTTGCTCTCTTCTTTCTTGCTCTCTTCTTTCTTGCTTTCCTCTTTGCTTTCCTCTGTCTTGCTTTCCTCTGAGGAAGCTGATGATTCAGCGCTTATAGCGGCATTTTCGCCTGAGCTTTTTGTTGATGTACCGCCGAAGAATGCGATAGCATTAAGCGCAATAACGAGAAGGAAGAAAACAATAGCGCAATACTTAGTGATCTTTGCGAAAACAGCATCTGCTGTACGAGCCTTACCTCTTGAAAGGAAGGAATCTGCGCCGCCGGTAACTGTACCGAGACCTGCCTGATGACCCTCCTGCAGAATGATAAGGATTATCATTATGATAGATAATAACAATACAAGCGCGCCTACAACGATTTCCCAAACTCCCATTATATTAGATCCTCCAATCGAAATAAAAACCGCTTTCTGACACAAAAATTCCTTTTTCTCACAGTCATCAGCGATTTTTCAGCTTAATTAGCTTAACATACCCATATAGTTTACCATATACAGACAATAAAATCAAGATATTTATCAAAAAAATTTCATACATGTTTATAGAAGCACATAGTTTAAAGCTTCACATTAATCGCTATCTGTTATTACTGATCTCCAAAGGTCATCTGCTCGCTGCTTTTGGGGAGCTGACCCATTGTGGGGATGGTTTTTGCGCGGTATCTTTCGGGATCGCTGAGCATTCCCTCTGAAAGCACGCTTGCGGAAATGACCCGGTGTCCCTTCTTCTGCTTCATTACAGCTACGCCCTGCGCTGTTCTTGAGCTTTTTGAATTGATATCTCCAGCCTTGAATACCAGCGCTCTTCCCGATGACGAAAGTATTACGATATCCGTATCTTCATCCTGCGCAAAGCATACAGCCGCAAGCGGCTCCTTATCGCAGTATGCATTTGCAAGCTTTTTGCGGTTGGTCTTTGTTGCGTAGGATTCAAGGGGTATCCTTGCTACCTTGCCGCTTTCAAATACGAAGATCATATATCCGCTGTAATCCTTTGTGGGGATCATATATACAGCGTTCTCTCCCTCGTCAAAGCTCAGCTTCGAGGGGATATATTCGCCCAGAACACTGGTCTTTGTATCGGTGAAGTCACTGCTCTTTGCCTTATATGCCTGTGCCTTGTCCGAGAAAAAGATCAGGTCTGTATTATTGGTGGATTCAAAATGCTGGGTGATCTCGTCGCCGTCCTTCAGCTTGTGCTCGCCGCTCATTCTCAGTGACTGGGGGGTTATCTTCTTGAAATAGCCCTCCTTTGAGAAAAACAGATTTACCGCATAATCCGGTATCTCCTCCACTACCTCGTCATCCTCGATATCCTCAGCATAGATTATCATGCTCTTTCTTGGCTGACCGTATTTTTCAGCTATCTCTGAAAGCTCGCGGATGATGATATTCTTGATCTTGCGGCTGCTGGCAAGTATCGCTTCAAGCTCTTCGATATCCTTTTCAAGCTGTGATATATCATCTGTGCGCTTGAGGATATATTCTCTGTTCAGGTGGCGGAGCTTGATCTCGGCTACATATTCAGCCTGCACCTCATCTATCCCGAAGCCCGACATAAGATTCGGAACGACCATTGATTCCTCTTCGGTATTCCTGATGATCCTTATTGCCTTGTCGATATCAAGAAGTATCTTTTCAAGACCCCGGAGAAGATGCAGTCTGTCCTGCTTTTTATGAAGATCAAAATATGTCCTTCTCTTTACACATTCAATTCGGAAAGCTGACCATTCATTCAGCAGATCCTTTACTCCCAGCACCATGGGAGTTCCGCCGATAAGAACATTGAAATTGCAGGAGAAGCTGTCTTCAAGAGGGGTCATTTTATAAAGCTTGCTCATAAGCTTATCCGCGTTGACGCCCCTTTTCAGGTCGATGGTTATTTTCAGACCGTCAATACCCGTTTCATCACGGATATCGGATATTTCCTTTATCTTTCCGCCCTTTACAAGGTCGATGACCTTTTCGATAATTGCTTCGCTGGTGGTAGTCTGGGGGATGGAAAGGATATCTATGCAGTTGGCTGATTTATCGTAAATATATCTTCCCCTGAGTCTGATGCTGCCCCTGCCGGTATCATAGATATTCCTGATGGTCTTTTCATCGTAGATTATCTGTGCGCCGCCGGTGAAATCGGGAGCGATCAGTGTTGACATTACGTCATGGTCCTGATTCCTGAGAAGCTCGATGGTAGTGCGGCAGACCTCTGTGAGGTTAAAGGAGCAGATAGAGCTTGCCATACCTACTGCGATACCCGTATTCGCATTTACAAGAACTGACGGGAATGCTGCCGGAAGAAGCGTCGGCTCCTTCATCGTATTATCATAGTTATCCGCAAAATCCACGGTATCCTTATCAATATCTCTGAAAAGCTCATTACAGATCGGATCAAGCTTTGCTTCTGTATATCTTGAAGCTGCCCATGCCATATCACGGCTGTAGAACTTTCCGAAATTTCCCTTTGAATCCACAAAGGGATGAAGCAAAGCCTCATAGCCTCTGCTCAGTCTGACCATGGTGTCATATATCGCAGCATCGCCGTGAGGATTCAGACGCATGGTCTGTCCTACGATATTTGCTGATTTCGTTCTCTGACTGCCTAAAAGTCCCATTTTATACATGGTATACAGCAGCTTTCTATGTGAAGGCTTGAAGCCGTCTATCTCTGGGATAGCACGGCTCATGATGATACTCATTGCATAGGGCATGAAATTTTCTTCGAGAGCGTCGGCGATTCTGCCCTCTACTATTTCTCCCGCGCCTGCGATATATCCCTCGATCCTGGCAGCGGCAGGAGTCTTTTTGGTAGTTCTTTTCTTTGCCATTTATCTTTATCTCTCCTAATATTCTGATTAATGCATAGCTGTAGCATCAGCTTACATCAATATCATCAATATATTTCGCACCGTTTTCAACTATGTAATCACGGCGCAGGGCAAGATTATCTCCCAGAAGTATATCAAACATCTCTGCCGTTTTCTTTGCATCATCCGGCATAATCTTTATCAGTCTCCTGGTGGAAGGATCCATTGTCGTCAGGCTCATCATCTCAGGCTCGTTTTCACCAAGTCCCTTTGAACGCTGGATAGTATATTTCTTATCCCCTATCTCCTTGATGAACCTTTCCTTTTCAGCCTCCGTATATGCAAAGTATACCTTTTCCTTTGAGGTTATCTCATAAAGCGGAGATTCTGCGATATATACCTTTCCTTCTCTTATAAGCGTCGGGGCAAGGCGGTAGATCATTGTCATGAGAAGCGTTCTTATATGGAAGCCGTCAACATCGGCATCGGTACAGAATATTATCTTATTCCATCTCAGAAGCTCCAGATCAAAGGTCGCAAGATCCTTGTTTGCCTTTGATTTCACTTCAACGCCGCAGCCAAGCACCTTGAGAAGATCGGTTATTATCTCGCTTTTGAATATCTTGTTATAATCCGCCTTGAGGCAGTTGAGTATTTTACCCCTGATGGGCATGATCGCCTGAAAGTCAGGATTCCTTGCCTGCTTACAGGCGCCGAGAGCTGAATCACCCTCCACGATGAAAAGCTCTCTTTCATCCTTGTCCTTACTGCGGCAGTCAACGAATTTTGCCACCCTGCCGGTCATATCCATATTGCCTGCGAGGGTCTTTTTTATATTAAGTCTTGTTTTCTCCGCGCTTTCACGGCTTCGCTTATTGATAAGCACCTGACCGCTGATCTTTTCCGCTTCAAGCTTGTTTTCGATGAAATATACCTCTAACTGATGGCGGAGATATTCAGTCATCGCATCCTGTATACCCTTGTTTGTAATAGCCTTCTTTGTCTGGTTCTCATAGGATGTTACGCTTGAGAACGAGGATATTACTATTACAAGACAGTCCTTTACATCATCAAAGTTTATCTTTGCTTCATTCTTTGTATATTTGCCGTTTGCCTTCAGGTATGAGTCAATGGAATATACAAAGGCATTTCTTACAGCCTTTTCCGGCGCTCCGCCGTATTCCAGCCATGAGGAATTGTGATAATACTCTGAGGTGCTTATCTTATTTGAAAAGGCAAGGGCTATATTTATCTTTGTTTTATATTCAGGCTTATCGTCACGGTCACGGACCATTCTTTCTGTCTGCCAGAGCTGTACTGTGGAAAGCGCATCCTCTCCCACAAGCTCCTTTACATGATCCTCGATACCGTTTTCATAGACAAACTCCTGTTCGTCAAAGCCTCCGTCCTCTTTTTCACTTTTGTAAAGAAAGCGGATGCCTGCGTTTACTATCGCCTGTCTTTTTATGATATCGGTGAAATAATCATCGCTGATATTGATATCGGTGAAAACCTCGATATCAGGCTTCCAGCGGATCTTTGTGCCGGTTTTTCTGCCCTTATACGGTTCCTTTTTCAGACCGCCGACATTTTCTCCATGCTCGAAATGAAGCGAAAACAGAGTTTCATCACGTCTGATCTCAACATCCATATATTCCGATGAATACTGTGTGGAGCAAAGTCCCAGACCGTTCAGGCCCAAGGAAAACTCATAGCTTTCCGCTTCGCTGTTATTATATTTACCTCCGGCGTAAAGCTCGCAGAATACCAGCTCCCAGTTATATCTTTCCTCATTTTTATTATAATCGACAGGTATTCCCCGTCCGAAATCCTCGATCTCCACAGAATGGTCGGCAAAGCGGGTTATCCTTATTTCCTTGCCGTAGCCTTCTCTTGCTTCGTCGATGGAATTTGAAAGTATCTCAAAGGCGGAGTGCTGACAGCCCTCGATACCATCCGAGCCGAAAATTACGGCAGGACGTTTACGGACTCTGTCTGCGCCCTTCAATGTCATTATACTTTCGTTGCCATATTCCTGTTTTTCCTTCTTTTTTGCCAATTCTCATCTATCTCCTTATATATAAATACAGGGGGAAGCCGGAGTCTTTCCTAAACTCCGGCAATGCTTGCGCAGAGATGCTGTTATCCCTCTGCGTTTTTCTTTTCAAATTTCTCGATAATGCGCTTGAAATGACCCAGCATCCAGTCCTCAAAGGTCATATCAAAAATATGTACTCTGTCGTCGATATCAAGAGTAAACGCGCAGAGCTTTCCCTTGAGATCGCCCTCGCAGATAAGGAACATTGCATTCGTTCCCCCCATTGCAGATATCTCCATGATACCGTTATAAAGCTCGGTGGCCTTTTTGCGGAAATTCATTCCGTTTGTGCAGGCTCTTCCCAGCTCGTCATACCAGCTGAACCATTTTTCCTCGTCAAGCTGTGATGTGACAAGGGGATCCATTCCCTCGATGGTATAGGGTACGGTGTGAAAATCCGATCTTGCGCGTACATGCTCAAGAGCGCAGGAGGTCTCGCTGTGGTCAGTATAGTTATTATACTCCACCTCGTCAAGAGAATAAAGCCCTAAATCAGGACCTGCTCCCCCATCGCCTACCTGTGTGAGGAAATCCACATACGCCTGCGGGAAGGTGATGCAGTGGCGCTTTTCAAAATCACGCACGATCGACAGCGCCGTTACCGGATTGAATTTATACTGATGCTTATCCGAACCGAACACCTTGAATTCGGTATCCAGCTCTCTCGCCCTGTCAGCAAGCTTTATCAGCGAGGTGGCAAAGCCGGAGATCCTCGGCAGATTCGGCTGACTGATATGCTTTATGCTGTCAAGACCTGTAATATTGACAGCGCCTCCGCCGCTCAGCACATCGCCGTACAGAACATCCTCCGAAAAATCTGCGGCATTATCCGCATTGATATCGGCAGTCACAGGTCTGCACATATTAAGCCCGGTGATCTCCTGTGTCATACCGGAGCCTGAACCGTCAGCGCTTATTTTTCTCGGCTCGAAGGTCTGCTCGTTCTCTCCGGAAGCTGAGTTTTCATCGAAGCTGTTATCAACAGGTCTGCACATATCCAGACCTCCGATCTCAACCTTCTTATTTTCGTCCATTTTTTTGATTTTGTCAAGACCCTCAACAGACATTTTGTAGTTCCTCCTTTATAATGATATAGTTTTCAAGGATTTTTTTGGTATTTATGTTCCCTCAAAAAAGGCGGGATTTCATTTTTTATAATATCTCACCTTCTGCGGAATACTTTTTCTGTCAAAGAGGCAGGCTTAAAGTCCTCATCGACCCAGCAGTCTTAAAAAAAGGCCGGGGAAGCATTATATTCTTTCAGCCCGCTGTCAGCTCCTTTATCTTATCCCTGAGATAAGCCGCGTGCTCAAATTCCAGAAGCTTCGCCGCCGCCTTCATTTCCTTCGTCAGCTGCGCTATAAGCTTCTCTCTCTCAGCCTTGCTCAGCTTTGTCTTGCTCCTCAGCTTTTCATCAGTCTTTGAGCTGATCTCTATAATATCGCTGACCTTTTTGATAATGGTCTGCGGGATTATGCCGTGCTCCTCGTTATATTTCATCTGTATGCTGCGGCGGCGCTCTGTTTCGGTGATCGCCTTTTCCATGGAATCGGTCACATTGTCAGCATACATTATGACCTTACCCTCGCTGTTCCTTGCGGCTCTGCCTATGGTCTGGATCAGGCTGCGCTCGCTTCGCAGAAAGCCTTCCTTATCTGCATCAAGTATCGCAACAAGCGATACCTCCGGGATATCAAGTCCCTCCCTCAGCAGATTGATGCCTACAAGCACATCAAATTCACCAAGCCTCAGATCTCTTATGATCTCCATTCTTTCAACGGTATCTATATCGTGATGCATATATCTGACCTTTATTCCCATTGTGGTAAGGTAATCCGTCAGATCCTCCGCCATCTTTTTGGTCAGGGTCGTTACAAGCACTCTCTGCTTTTTCGGTATGCGCTCGTTTATCTCGGAAATAAGATCGTCCATCTGTCCGTCAACCGGGCGGACGCTTATCTCAGGATCAAGAAGTCCTGTGGGACGTATCACCTGCTGGGCAACGACTGCGCTTTTTTCAAGCTCCAGATCTCCCGGGGTCGCGCTTACAAATACAGCCTGATTGATCCTGCTGTAAAATTCGTCAAAGTTCAGGGGACGGTTATCGAACGCCGAGGGAAGACGGAAGCCGTAATCTACAAGATTTTCTTTTCTTCCCCTGTCACCGCCGTACATTCCCCTCACCTGGGGCAGCATGACATGGGATTCATCTACAAACAGCAGGTAATCCTCCGGGAAATAATCAAGCAGCGTATAGGGAACGCTCCCCGGCTTTCGCCCTGACAGCACACGGGAATAGTTTTCAATTCCGCTGCAAAAGCCTATCTCCCGCAGCATTTCTATATCATATCTTGTGCGCTCGCTTATACGCTGGGCTTCAAGAAGCTTTCCCTTCGCCTTGAAATATGCGACCCGCTCTTCAAGCTCAGCTTCTATTTCTTTTATCGCTATCTCTATTTTTTCTCTCGGGACTATATAATGCGACGCTGGATATATCGCCGCATGACGAAGATCTGCCTTCATCTCTCCGGTCACAGGATTCATCTCCCTGATCCTGTCTATCTCATCCCCGAAAAACTCTACCCTTATCACCGATTCAGAGGAATATGCAGGGAATATCTCCACCACATCTCCCCTTACTCTGAATTTATTTCTGGTAAAGTCTATATCATTTCTTTCATACTGAAGCTCCACCAGCTTTTTCAGAAGCTCATCCCTTGACTTTTCCATTCCCGGACGCAGGGATATCACCATATTCCGGTAATCTATCGGGTTGCCCAGTGAATAGATACATGAAACGCTGGCAACGATTATTACATCCCGCCGCTCCGACAATGCAAGGGTGGCGCTGTGGCGAAGCTTATCTATCTCGTCATTTATGGAGCTGTCCTTTTCGATATAGGTATCAGTGGTGGGGACATATGCCTCCGGCTGATAATAGTCGTAATAGGACACAAAATATTCAACAGCATTCTCCGGGAAAAAGCTGCGGAATTCCTCGCAAAGCTGGGCTGCAAGGGTCTTGTTATGGGCAAGCACAAGGGTGGGACGGTTCAGGCGCTGGATGATATTTGCCATTGTGAAGGTCTTTCCTGAGCCGGTCACGCCTAAAAGTGTCTGCTCCTTATTTCCTGCATTGATGCTGCTGACAAGGGTATCAATAGCCTGCGGCTGATCCCCTGTCGCTTTATAGTCCGATACAAGTTTGAAATGATCCATTCTGTACTCCGTTCAAATCTATAAAAATGGTTTACGCTTCGTTGACTGTCTTTCCTGTCATATGCTCCGGAACAAGGGCAAACACAAGCACGCCCTTTCCGTAGTTTTTTATCTCATTTTCAATATATTCACTGTCGCAAGTGAATTTATAGCTCAGGCGGCGGCTGATCTCACAAGCCTGTTTATTATCCTCAACAAACTCGATCCTGCCGAAAACTATTACGCTCCTGAAATTCAGCGCCCAGTCGCCGTCCTTTTTATATCCGCTGTCATAAACGCAGAAGGAAGCTTTACTGCATTTTCGCATAGCGTCTATCTTATGCCCCTGCTTTCCGCTGTGGAAATAAATCCTGCCGTCCTCCTCATTATAGAAATGATTCAGCGGCATTCCATAGGGATAGCCTTCATCCCCCATTACGCTGAGAACTCCGCGCTTTTCATTTTTCAGCAGGGCAATACATTCTTCATCAGCAAGCTTCTGCTTTTTTCGTGCAACATCTCTGAACATTTTTTTATCCTCGTTTTTACTCAGAATTCCGATACTCCCATGACATCCCGCCATGCCTGCTTCTTTCCCCGTATCAGCTTGAAACGCTTTTTGCCCGGGTTTTCAATGCTGTCATAGATGACCCTTTTCCCTGAAACACATTGATACTGGAATATAAGGCTCCAGATTATCATCAGTACCCCGGGAACAGGAAGCAGCCATTCGATAAGACCCGGATATGGCATGGGTGTTTTTGAGATCTTTGAATACTCCGGCGCCTGAGGGTCAATATAAAGAGTGAAGGTCTTGTTTATGGCTCTTTTATAGTTTGTAAAGCCGTATTCACTGGCAGCCGCGGCATCGGCAATATCGGAGCCGACATATTTCTCGCCCCTGTACTCATATTCATATGTGACAGTGTAATCTCTTATTTTTCTTTCATCGTCATCATATACGTAATTCTTTTTTATGCTGTTGACTGTGGCTGTGACCGGCACATATCCGGCAATAGGAAAATGCTCCTCGCTGGCTGTAAGATACTTGCTGAAAACTCCGCTCAATGCCGCAAGAGTGATAATGAATCCAAGTATGAATATAAACAGGAAATAGAGTACCCCGTCGCTTCCCGTGGCTATTCTTGAAAAGGGATATACTGTTCTGAATGTGACCGGGTCATTGAGATTCTTTGCCACTGAATCAGGAACAGGCAGCAGATTGCTGAAAACCTCTGCCTTTCTCTCCCCCATCTGCATGGTATTATAGGCATAAAAGGGTCTTTCATAGGTCACAGACCGTTCACGCTTTTCTGAATTCATTCCCATGCCCTTGATGGATTTATAGCCGGAGATCATTTCCTCCATCTTTTTTGATCCGCTTTTTTCAGCCTCGCCATTATATTCCGAATAGGATGAATGAGATGCAAAGGGATCCAGGGTTCCGTCGATGGTACCGTACTGACCATGGGGGTAGTATTCATATGGGAGAGGGTCATCACTTAGCGGAGCAGAGCCGTTTTCATATCCGGTCGTATTTTCCGCAGGAAATGATGTCCGGGGATCATCTGATCCGTGATCATCCCCGCTGCTGCTTCCGGAGGGATCAATGCTGTCAAAGTCCTTATAAAAATCATCATATCCGGTGTTATTTTTCATCAGAGCACCTCACCGAAAAAGCCTTCCTTATGATCCTTGAAAATATCCGCAAGGGGCATTGTTGCGCCGCTGTGCTTGCCGTCCGGGACAATGATATATCTTTCATTCTGGAATATGCCCTGTGTGAAATCATGGGTATCAATAAGCTCATCCTGACCGCCGATTATGGTCGATACCAGGGAACCGTCAACATCTGCAAGTCCCGAAAACAATCTGATATATTCAAGTACACCGTCATCGCTTTTATATCCTAATCTCGGAAGATGAAGAAAGGGCAGCATACACGGGTTTATCAGAACGCAGGGACATTCGTTTTTCATACTGATAAGCGCCGCAAAAAAGCCTCCAAGGCTCGTACCCACTACGGCATCACAGAAATTATTGGTGAACTGGCTGTTCAGAAGCTGCATCACTGCCTCCGGGGAGGTCTTGTCATAATCTATCTGCAATGATATTATATCAAAATCACAGCTTCTCAGGGCTTCATATGCGCTGTTTGCGGCATTTCCGCCGTAGCCGTGTATATTAAGGACTTTCATTTTACGACCTTGCCTTTCTCAGCACCGAGCCTGCGGGAATTTCTACATTGCTGGGCATAATGACCTTCTGCATTGCATGGGGAGCTACCTCGATGACCTCGCCCTTTTCATTCTGCATATAATCAACGATTATCTCAAATGGCTCGCCGCTGGGGGGAAGCACATCCAGGCGGTCACCGCTGAAAAAGCGGTTTCTCTGGGTGAGATAGGCTGTTCTGTCCTTATATTCATCGCACACTGCAACGACCTCATAATTCCTGACATATCCGCCGTTATCAGTGACCTGACCCGGCTCCTCACCGAAGAAAAAGCCTGTATTATAATCCCTGTGGCTGACCTTTTCAAGCTCCTCCCTGATCCACGGCGACAGGGGCTGTTTTCCCCCGTTTGAATAAAATTCATCAATAGCGTGGCGGTATGCGTTGGTAACGACTGAAACATAATAAGCCGACTTTGCTCTGCCCTCGATCTTCAGGCTGTCGATGCCGGCAGCGGCAAGCTCGGGGATATGCTCGATCATGCACAGATCACGGGAATTATACAGATATGTTCCGCCGTCGCTCTCCTCCACCGGGAAATATCTGCCGTCACGATGCTCCTCATAAAGATAATATTTCCATCGGCAGGGCTGGGCGCAGTCGCCTCTGTTTGCATCCCTGCCTGTCAGGTATGTGGATATCAGGCAGCGTCCGGAAAACGACACGCACATTGAACCATGCACAAAAGCCTCCAGCTCCAGCTCAGAAGGTATCTTCGCCCTGATATCAGCGATATCATCAAGTGAAAGCTCTCTTGCAAGCACAACTCTTGAAGCGCCCATATCATGCAGCACTCTTGCAGTCATATAATTGACCACACCTGCCTGAGTTGACACATGGCGCTGTACCTTCGGGGCATATTTCGCCGCAAGGGTCATAACTCCCAGATCAGCGATGATAAAAGCATCGACGCCGAAATCCTGAGCTTTTTCAAGAAAAGCGGGTATCTGATCTATTTCATTGTTTTTTGGAAGGGTGTTACAGGTAACATATACCCTGACATTTTTTTCATGGGCAGCCTTTACAGCTGCAGCAAGCTGTTCATCAGTAAAATTCTTCGGAGCAGAGCGCATACCGAACTGTGTTCCCGCTAAATAGACCGCATCAGCGCCGAATCTCAGCGCGCTTTCCAGCGCTTCGCCGTCACCTGCTGGGGAAAGAAGCTCCAACTTTTTCATAACGATCACGACCTCCTTTAATACGGATCAATATATACATAGTTATTTTACCACATTGTATCGCATTTATCAAGATGGGCATAAGCACCGGCGTGCCGCCGGTGTCATGTTCGCGTTGTAAGTTATGACCATGCAAGCCTTTTCCTCGCGATTGTAAGATTGTTCTATTGGCTGCATTTTTTGTCGGTATGCGATAGTTTTTCGTTGCCAATCTTAATTTTACACTTAGCGTGCCGCCGGTGTCGAAATCGCGGGGATAGTTTCTGACAAAGCGTTGCTTTCGACCCCGCGTATTATACTTGGATGGGATTGGGAAATAAAAAATTCCCAAAGCCAGCTCATTATCAAACTCCCAGAAATATATTACACCAACTAAGCACCGCCGCTCAAATTTCATAGCTTAAACCTGAATCTGTGAAACTGACATCTCCGTTACTGTCTGGAAAAGGGAATCGGTTATTCAACTTTACTGCCCTGAGACATACTTCATTAGTATTTCTGCTTTGGTGAGACAAAAGGTGGAAACCACAAGGGGTG
>ONNU01000213.1 GCA_900319255.1 uncultured Eubacteriales bacterium | reverse complement strand
GTCACACTTGTCTTAGCGTATGTTCTTGAAATGCGGAACATTCCCAATCAGCTTAGTATACTCTGATTTCAAACAAAGAGGGGGGCGCAGCCCACCTCTTGTGGTTCTCCTCTTTTGTCGCAGAGGCTTTGCCGCTGCCCCCGGAAGAAGTCAGAAACCAATAGAAGCAGGGTAAAAAGAATAACTCCCGAATTCGCTGTTCCACTTTATCGCCCTGAGTGATACTTCATTATTATCGCTGCTTTGGTCAGGAAGAAGTCAGCGGTAAGCAGATGTATTAAAAAAACCGGCGAAGATACCCTCTTCGCCGGTCGCTTTATGTTTATGCTATGTAACTTTATCAGATTTTGTCAAGAGCCTGACGGATATCAGCGATGATATCATCAACATACTCAAGTCCTACAGACATTCTGATAAGGTTGGGCTTGACGCCGCATTCTTCAAGCTGGGCGTCATTCATCTGTCTGTGGGTGGTGCTTGCGGGATGGAGAGCGCAGGTTCTTGCGTCTGCAACATGGATGACCAGCTTGATAAGATCAAGATTGTCCATGAACTGCATAGCCTTTTCTCTGCCGCCCTTTACGCCGAAGGAGATAACGCCGCAGCTGCCGTTGGGCATATATTTTTTAGCTCTTTCGTAATACTTGTTGCTTTCAAGTCCGGGGAAATTGACCCATTCGATCCTGTCGTCAGCCTCGAGGAATTTTGCAACAGTGAGGGCATTCTGACAGTGACGCTCCATTCTCAGGAACAGGGTCTCAAGTCCGAGATTGAGAAGAAAAGCATTCTGAGGGCTTTGCTGTGAGCCGTAATCTCTCATCAGATGGGTAACGCACTTTGTAATATAGGCAGCCTTGCCGAATTTTTCTGTGTATACAACGCCGTGATAAGATTCATCCGGCTCCGTGAGCATGGGATATTTGCCGTTTGTCCAGTCGAAGCTTCCGCTGTCAACGATAACGCCCCCCAGCGCTACAGCATGACCGTCCATATATTTTGTGGTGGAATGGGTAACGATATCAGCACCCCACTCGAAGGGACGGAGATTAATGGGTGTGGGGAAGGTGTTGTCAACGATAAGCGGAACGCCGTGAGCATGAGCAAGCTTTGCATAAAGCTCGATATCAGCGACATCCAGCGAAGGATTGGAAACGCTTTCGATAAATGCAGCCTTTGTATTATTCTTGAAAGCGGCATTGATCTCTTCCTCAGATGCATCGGGAGCGAGGAATGTGAACTCGATGCCAAGCTCACGAAGAGACTTGTTGAAAAGGTTGAAGGTACCGCCGTAAATGGCAGCAGCGCATACAACATGATCTCCTGCGTGACAGATATTTGTAATGGACATCATATTTGCAGCCTGACCGGAAGCGGTGAGCATTGCGCCGACACCGCCCTCAAGCTCAGCAATCTTTGCAGCAACGGTGCTGAGAGTAGGGTTTGCAAGACGGGTATAGAAGAAGCCGTCCGCCTCCAGATCGAAAAGCTTACCGAGAGTAGCGGCATTGTCATATTTGAAGGTCGTACTCTGGAAGATGGGAACCACTCTGGGTTCGCCGTTTTTCGGGTCATAGCCTGCCTGCAGGCATTGCGTGTTGATATGATAGCTCATACTTTCAATTCTCCTTTAATTCATTATAAATTTTTATTATATCAGCCGACACCTCAGAAACTGTTCTTGAAGCGTCAACGATTTTTATATTTTCGCTGTCTCCTAATTTCTGAAAGACCTCAAAAAATCTTTTCCTGATCCTTTTCTGAGCCTCAGCATTTTCGTAGATCTCCCTGTCGAAGCGGTTTTCGCTGATACGGTCATCGCAAAGGCTGGTATCCACATCAAGGAAAATGCAAAGATCAGGTCTGAGTATATCCCTGCAATCAAGATTCATATTCATCACCCAGTCAAGATCAGCGTCTATCCCCTGATAGGCGAAGGAGGAATAATAATATCTGTCGCAGATAACATCAATACCCTTTTCGATAAAATTTCTGATACCGTTTTTAGGGTTGACATTATGGAAGATACGGTCAGCAAGAAACAAAGCGGACAGTTCGTATGCATCTCTTTTGATATGTCCGCCGAGAGCGTCACGGATAAGCCCGCCGGTAGAAGAGATGGTGGGCTCAGCGGTAATATAGGCTTTTTGTCCGGAGCTGCGGATATATTCGTCCAGAAGAGAGATCTGCGTCCCCTTGCCCGAGCCGTCAAGCCCCTCCAGAACGATAAGCTTACCTTTTTTCATTGAATCAACTTCCAATCATAAATATGCTCTCCGCCGTCCCCGGCAGAACAATTACTATTATACCCCATCTTTCCCACAATTACAAGAGCCGCCGGCGCCGGCGTGCCGCCGGTGTCAAAATCGCGGGGGCAGGTCTGACAAAGCGTTACTTTCGCTCCCGCGTGTTATACTTGGATGGGATGGTGAAAAAAGAATTCCCAAAGCCAGCTCATTATCAAACTTCCGGAAATATTTTACACCAACGCCGCCGGCTTGCTGCAGGGGATTAAGGAAAGGGGGTTCCGCCTTTTGACACTTCAAAGCAGAAATACTAACAAAGCATTGCTCAGGTCATTAAAGCAGAACAGCGTATTCCCTTTTTTCACCCCCCCGCGGATAAGTCGGTTTAACGTATTCAGGTAAATGCAGCACCCATGATTGCGTGTAATAGTCGTCTGGCTCAGCGCCGCCAAAGGCGGATGACTGAGACAGAAGATTGAAAAATGAATAATAATCTGATATCCTACTATAATACGATTTGGCAAAGCCAAATCGAACATCAATTCCACATTCCACATTC
>ONNU01000158.1 GCA_900319255.1 uncultured Eubacteriales bacterium | reverse complement strand
ACCACCTAAGTATAACACGCGAGAGCGAAAGCAACGCTTTGTCAGACCTGCCCCCGCGATTTTGGGTGCAGCGTCGACGCTGCCGGCCGGTTGACAGCGGTAGGTTTAATGATGTATTATATATGTGTGACCGTAATACTGCGGTTTTGTTTTGCTTGATGAAAGCAAGAGCAATTAATCTTTTATGTTCAGAAAGGAAAGAAAACTATGGAAAATTGGGGATATGAAGCCGTATTCTATCAGATCTATCCGCTTGGCTTCTGCGGAGCGCCTTTTGAAAATGACGGAGTTGAAGAACACCGTATTCTGAAGGTGCTTGACTGGGTAGATCATATTTCGGAGCTGGGCTGCAATGCAGTTTATTTTTCTCCCGTATTTGAATCTGATACCCACGGCTATAATACAAGGGATTACTGCAAAATTGACTGCCGTCTTGGTACTAACGAGGATTTCAAGCAGGTATGCGATAAGCTGCATGAAAAAGGTATCAGGGTTGTGCTTGACGGTGTGTTCAATCATGTAGGAAGAGGTTTCCCTCAGTTCCGCGATGTTTGCGAAAAGAAATGGAATTCCCCCTATAAGGACTGGTTCAATATCAATTTCGACGGCAACAGCAGCTATAATGACGGTCTCTGGTATGAAGGCTGGGAGGGTCACTATGACCTTGTAAAGCTTAATCTGCGCAATCCTGCTGTGGTAGATCATATTCTTAACGCGGTCAGATACTGGATCGAATATTTCGGAATTGACGGAATTCGTCTTGATGTTGCATATTGTCTCGATTTTGATTTTCTCAAAAGACTCCGCAGCTTTACCGACAGCCTGAAAAATGATTTCTTCCTTCTCGGCGAGCTGCTTCACGGCGATTATTCACGCTGGGTCAATCAGGATATGCTTCATTCCGCTACAAACTATGAATGCTACAAGGGTCTGTTCTCAAGCTTCAATTCAATGAATATGTTTGAGATCTGTCATTCTCTGAAAAACAGATTCGGTCCTGAGCCATGGTGTCAGTACAAGGGTATGCACCTGCTTTGCTTTGCGGATAATCATGATGTTACCCGTATTGCAAGTATTCTCTCAAATCCGGCGCATCTCCCGCTCGTATACACCATGCTCTTCGGTATGCCGGGTATCCCCTGCGTATATTACGGCAGCGAATGGGGCGCTACGGCTGATAAGAGTCAGGGCGATCCTGCGCTTCGTCCTTCATTTGATAAACCTGAAAGCAACGAGCTTACCGAGCATATCCGCAGACTTGTCGAAGCTCACAAGAGCTGCAAGGCTTTGTGCTACGGCGATATCAAGATCCCTGTGCTTACCAATAAACAGTGCATACTTCAGCGCGATTTCGACGGCGAAAGAGTTTTCGTCGCAATAAATGCTGATGACCAGCCTTATACTGCTCATTTTGATGCAGGCTATGGTCTGGCTGATGACTTTGTCACAGGCGGTACTCACGATTTCGGCGGCGGCAGCCTTCTTGAGCCGTACAGCAGTCATATATGGAGATGCAAATAATTTGCTGATCCCGTTTAGCTGCCAGCAAATGGGGATGTCAGTTTCACGGAATCAGGTAAAAAAAACGGAGGAATAATGCTGTATGTATACTATAAAGCATAATGAACTGACAGCTGAGGAATTTATTATGCTTTGGGAAACGGTCTGGGGTGATGGACCTTCTCTGGAACAGACAAGGCTTGCTATGGAGCATACTTTATTCAGAGTTTCGGTTTTTGACGGGGATAAGATCATTGCTATGGCAAGAATGATAGGTGATATGGGACTTGATTATTACATCAAGGATGTGATCGTCAGACCTGAATATCAGGGGCAAGGCATCGGTCGCTTACTTATTGATGAGCTGCTGAAATATGTTGATGATAACGGGGTCAGCGGAACAGGGATTTTTGTCGAATTATGCGCAATGCCTGATAAGATACCCTTCTATCAGAAATTCGGTTTTGATGCCAATGAAGCGCAAAGATTAAAATTGATGTATCATGTCAGATAACTCTATTAAAAAAGAGCCGGTTTTACAGTTCCGGGTCTTTTTTATTTTCTCAGGCTTTCGCGCCTGATTTTATGGATTTTTTCAGTAAAACAGGTTCCTGACTTCTGTTAGGCTGCCGGCTGTAAGATCGGGGGTTTCTTCGGCTGAACGGATACATGACAGACCGCCGAAGCCCTGTCTGATCCATACAGTTTTCATGCCTGCTTTCTTTGCAGGGACGATATCATTATCAAGCCTGTCCCCCACCATTACCGCTCTGCCGGCTTTACATTTTGCTTTACTAAGGGCTATTTCAAATATCCGCAGATCAGGCTTTGATACACCCTCTTCGGCTGATGCGGCTACAAGATCAATATATCTGAGCAGTCCCATTTTTTCAAGGCGCTTTTCACTTCCGGGGATCTGATTTGCAATTATTCCTATGGAATATTTTTCGCTAAGGCTTTTCAGACAATCCTCAGCATCCTCATATACAATTTCATCCTCGCTGCACCACGGCGCCATAGTCAGTCCATATGCTTCAAGGGCTTTTTGATAGCATTTCTGATCGTATTCTGATATCTCGACCATTTTATTATAAAAATCGGTAAAGCTTACGTTTGTGTTTTCTATCGTCTTTTCAATTCTCCTTTTGTATGCAATGCTTTCATCAACAAGGGTCGAGCCGATATCAAAAAATATCCAATCAATATTTTTTCTGAACATATTTTATCCTTTCATAAAATGTCGTATTCTTAATTTTTTCATATCAGGAGAATGAACAGCTCAAAGCGCAAAGCTCAGAGCATAAGGAGCAAAGCTATCAGATAAAGGGGGCTGATATAGGGGATTTTTTTCGCCGACTCTTTCTGACACGGAAGGCAGAAGAAAAATCGCTTTTCCTTCTGCCTTGACAGGTTTATGTTTTTTGTGATCCGGTTTTCTGAATTTCAGAAAGGGGATGCTTTACTATCTTTATCCGTTCAGAGCGTGCGGTTGACGGTAACGATGGTATTATTGAAGCCGATTACACGGTTATATTCCACCTTTGAACTGATGCTCCTGACCATCTTCAGACCGGTGATGGATTCGCCTGAATTGTCAATATATTCTGTGGGATTAAAGATCATTCCATTATCCCGCACCTTCAGAATTACTGTTTCCGGTGTGATCTTCAGGAAAATATCTATCATATCCGATTTGGAGCTTACTGCATATTTAGCTGTATTAACACACAGCTCCTCTACCGAAACGCCGATAATACTTGCAACCTCTTCGCTTATGCCGTTTTGCAGGCAATATTCAGTGATCTTCCCAGATGCTTCTACTGCTGCTTCGATCTTGTTTTCTATGCTGAAATCGAAGGAGCTTCCGTCATCCTGCTTCGGCAGCAGCAAAAATGCAGATCTTCCTTTCCGCATTGCGCTGATGCACATTGCAAGACCCATTACAATAATAGACAATACCACCGATATTACATGAGACAGCCACATAAGATCAGGATTGATCCGTGATAATGCCCAGAGTATGGGGATAAAGAATACCGTTCCCTCCAGCACAGTCAGCACCGTTGCAGCATTGCGATGACCGGTGGACTGATAATGTGAGCGCATGATAAAAAGCATACCGGTGGGCGGGATACAAAGGCTGAACATAAAGATCGAGCTTGGCAGAAGTTCCTGCGCCTCTGGGCTTGTGACATTGAAAATTGCGGCTGTTTGCAGGGGGAATATCATAAATATTGCCATTATTACAACGCAAATTATTTCCATCACAAGCATTGAGGTTTTGAAAAGATGCCTGATGCCCTTATAATCCTGCGCTCCGTACAATGCTCCGTTTATCGGCAGCATGGTCTGAGCTGTTCCGGTAAAGAATATATTGCCGACGCTCATGACTGCTGAGCAGACAACGAGTATCTGTCCTCCCACAGCGCCAAGGGTAATAACGATGATCCTGTTGAGGAAAAATGTCTTGAGAAACATGCAAAGATACATAAGCGCCGTTGCCAGACCCAGATGGAAGGAATTCAGCATAAGCTTGATATCCTTGAAGCCTATCTTTGTAAAGAATACTGTGCGTTTTTCGGAACGGAAATACGGTATCAGCAGGAAAAGCGAAGCCCCAAAGCCCAGATTTGTCGCCCAGCCAGCGCCGGCTATACCAAATTTGCAGATGCCCATAAAGACATAATCAAGGGTCAGATTCAGCGCATTTGATACAATGGGAATGATTATGGCAAGCTTTCTCAAGCCGTCGACCCTGATAAAAGCCGAAGTGCCGTTGAGCAGTATCATAAGCATTCCAAGAAACAGCACGGGAACAAGATATTCTGATACCGGCTTATACAATTCCTCTTTTCCTATGCACAGCAGGTTCGACAGCGGGACCTGAAAAATCAGACCCGCTATCGCAAATAGCGCCATGAAACAAGTACCGCCTAAGATAGAAATGGTAAAGCATTTATTTGCAGTCTTCTGATCTCGTTTTCCCTTGAAGGTCACTGCGAGAGTGTTTCCGCCGTAAATAAACAGCGCAAAGATCATATTGAGGACATAGATAAGCGGACCGATAAGATTCGTTGCGTTAAGATCGTTGGCTGTCAGCAGATTTCCCACCATGATCCTGTCAACGATAGTCGCGATTGAAGCACATCCGCTCATGGCAAGCGTAGAAAGAAGGTATTCGTTATATTTATGTTTTATTAATCTTCCGTTTCTTTCCATAATGTCCTCCTTATCGGTTAAGATTGTTTTCATCAAAGAATTCCAGTCCGATAAGCGCCTTAATGAAGCGGCGGATATATCCGCTGTCGGTGTTTTTCCAGTAGAAGCCCATACAAGCAAGAACCTTTGAGGTATAATCAAATTTTGAAGCGACAGGTATTGTATTTTTGCCGTTCATGTTCTTATAGGCAAGCATACTTTGCAGGATCGCAGCCTTATCCGGATCTGCCTCTGCTTTTTCAAGCTCCTTTTCAAATACCTCGTTATAGGTGATATCTATTTCTATTCCCAGCTCCTTCATTATATGGATGATATCCACCAGCGGAGCTGAATGGGTGTTTATCGCATTGAAAAGACAGCACTCACGTGGTGTCTGGGCAAGCAGCATAAACGCTTTTGCGCTTTCGTCGATGGAACCCATGCGGACAGGGAAGTTTATCATATTGTACGGGAATACCTTCAGCATCGCAAAGCTTCTCAGGCGTCCCATGAAGCTGTTGCTGAGGAAGTTGATCTGGAATTCGCCGTCGGATTCACGCGGCGCAAGTGTGCCGACACGGATGACCTTGGCATCAAGTCCGTTTTCAACCATGCTTTCAAATACTTCACGCTCTGCAAGAAGCTTGGAAGATGTATACTGGTTCTCAAGAATCTGTCCGTAGTACAGAATATGCTCATCAAGGAAACGCTGAGGCGCGCCCGGTTCTGCTACAACTGCGCCTGCAACCGAGGTCGTGGAGAAATGGATAAGTCTTGAATTCTTCTCCAGACAATAGCGGATACAGTTCTGAACTCCGCCTACATTGATATCCTCAATATCAGTGCCGCTGGAGAAATGCTTTACACTTGCGGCACAGTTAAAGACTGTATCTACCGGAAGTGAAAGCAGGGGGCTGAAGCTGTCAAAGCTTGTTACATCGCCCTCAAATGCCTGAACACGATCCAGCTTATCTTCAAACTCATCGCCGAAATAATAGTAAAGCATATTTCTGACCCTTGCCGCAACGGATTCAAAGCGTCCCTTGCGAAGCATACAATATGCTGTGCCGCTGTAGGAATTCAGGTATTCTGCAAGCACATGGATACCCATGAATCCGGTGGCGCCTGTCAGAAGGATATTGCCAATGGGGCGCTTTTCTCCGTTGACAAAGGAGCCGGATGTATTGTGTGACAGCAGCTCATGGATCTTATCGTAATTATACAGATCAAAGCGTGCGGCTGAAAGTGTCTTGGTGTCTCCCTCACCTGTGAATTTCGCGGCAAGCTGACGGGGAGTCGTGTACTTGAATACATCGCCGTAGGTAAGCTCGTAGCCGTTTTCGGTAGCCTTTATCATAATGCCGGTGACTGCAAGACTTGTTCCGCCGATGGAGAAGAAGTCATCCGTAGCGCCGACCTTTTCCACACCCAGTATCTCGGCAAACAGTCCGCAGAAGAATTCCTCTGCCTTGCCGACAGGCGCTACATATTCGCCGCTGTCTATAACTTCGGGATCAGGCAGGGCTTTTACATTTGTCTTTCCGTTTGGTGTAACGGGAATGGATTCTACCTGCATCATTGCTGCGGGAACCATATAATGTGTCAGCTTCTGGGAAAGCGCTTCCCTCAGCTGAGTAATGTCGATGTCACGATCCGCAGTAAACCATGCGCAGAGATTTTCACGTCCGCTCAGCTTGCGTACAGCTGCCGCAGCGCGTCTTATGCCAGGCTGCTGCTCAATAAGTCCTTCGATCTCACCAAGCTCGATACGAAGTCCGCGGAGCTTGATCTGTCCGTCCATTCTGCCGAGAATGATAACATTTCCGTCTGCATCCCATTTAGCATAGTCGCCGGAACGGTATACTCGCTCTCCGCCCCATTCAATAAAGCTCTTTTCGGTCTGCTCGGGCAGGTTACGGTATCCCTTTGCAACGCCTGCTCCGCCGATAAGCAGTTCGCCGATAACTCCGCGGGGCAGAAGATTCAGATCGGAATCTACAATATATTCGCTGTAATTGAACAGCGGTCTGCCGATATGGATATGATCCGTTTCGTTGATTATCGCAGCGTTGCTTGAAACGGTGATCTCTGTAGGACCATAGGTATTGATAATGATGATATCGTCCGAGCATTCCTTTATTGCATTTCTCAGGGAAATGGGATATGCTTCACCGCCGGAAAGAACCACCTTGCAGCTGCCAAGCCTCTCTCTGAAGGGCTTGAATTCCATATACTGCTGCAGACGTGACGGTGTCGCATTGATACAATCCACATGATGCTTTTCCATAAGCTCTGCCAGCGCCCGGGGGTCGTTCATCTCATTCTCATCTGCAAATACCAGAGTTTTGCCGTTACACAATGCCGCTGTATGCTCCTTGAAGGACATATCAAAGGAAACGGTGGTGACAGAAAGGTATGCGCTGACAAGCTTCCTGATCTTATAGATATGCATATTTGCGGGATGCGGCAGCAGGTAGTTGCATATGCCCTCATGCCGCAGCATTACGCCCTTGGGCTTTCCGGTGGAGCCTGAGGTGTAGATCATATATGCAAGATCATCGCCTGTCACTGCAACATCGGGATTTTCTGTATTATCGCTGTCATACAGTGAATCTATCAAAAGGACTTTTTCTGCCGGATAATCGGATGCATGATCCTCTGTGGTAATGATGAAGCGGGAGCCGGAGTCGTCTGTTATGTGGCTGATCCTTTCGGCTGGATACTCCGGATCGCAGGGAACAAAGGCTGCGCCCGTTTTCAGTACGCCGAACATTGCCTCGAAAAAGCTGCTTCTTCTCGGCAGCAGCAGAACAATGCTGTCTCCGGGCTTCACTCCCTTATCCATCAGATAATGAGCGATACGATTGGCATTTCCGTTCAGCTCGCTGTATGTCAGTGTTTTATCGCAGGCAATAAGGGCTGTTTTATCAGGATCGGCTGCCGCTGCTTTTTCAAACAGCTTATGAAGAAGCTTTGTTTCGATCTCCTGCTTAGCGGAAATTCCCAAAGCAAGAAGCGACTGCTTTTCATCTTCGGTTATCAGCGGAAGAGAGTTGACTGCGGCAGATTTATCTGCTGTCATTCTTTCCGTGACATTCTTCACCGACTGAGCCAGCGTCTGCATATACGGTTTTGAATACAGCGCATCATTATAGCGTATCAGGATCATATAGTCGTTATCATGCTCTACAACAGCAAAAACTGTCTTGAATTTCGGAGCTTCAAAACGCAGACGTACACTCTTATATGCATTGCCGCCGATCTCACCGCCGTCTGCAACGACACCGATCTGGCATTCGTACATTATCTCGGTTTTATATCCGTATTTTGCGGCGATCTCAGCAAAGGGATAGTTTTCATTCTGTATACTGCCCCTCATCACGCTGTTGGATGCATTGATAAGCTCCAGAACATCGCGGTTTTCTTCAAAGCTCATAGCAAGCGGAAGTGTATGCACAAACATACCTACTGTACGGCGCATTTTTACACTTTCACGTCCTGATGAAATAGTGGAGAGGTAAACATTCTTTGTTCCGGCAAAACGGGAAACTGTATAGAATACCGCAGCAAGGAAAAATGCAGAGGGCTGCATATTATTCTGACGGCAGAAGGTATCTACAGCCTGCTTTGAAACAGGGCAGTATGCTTCGGCGATCACGCCGTTTTCTGCGCTTCCCGGTTTATCGGTCGGTATCTCAGTGGGCGCTTCAAAGCGCTCGAACATCTTATCAAAATATGATACCGATTCTGCATATGCATCGGATCTCTTGAATTCATCGCTTTCCTGCGCATAATCAAAATAGGTATATTCCTCTGCGGAAAGAGCTTCGCCTGTATATGCTCTGCCGATATCCCGCAGAAGCACTCCGCTTGACATTCCGTCATATATCAGATGGTGGATGTCAAGGAACAGATAGGTCTTTTCTCCCGAATTGATCACTGCAAAACGATAAAGGGGTCCTGTGTGCAGATCAAAGGGTCGGATAAATGTATTCTTGTAATACTCCAGTTCTTCCTCGTTAAGCGTAAGGATCTCGACCTGTGTCTGAACATTGTCATCCCTTACCTGGATAAGCTCGCCGTCGCAAAGCTCTATATGTGTATTGAGATAGCTATGTGCGGCTACCGCCTTTTTCACAGCCTCAGCAAGCTTCTGCGCATCCAGCTTGTCAAATTGCAGGCACATGGGAATATTATATACAACGTCAGCTTCGTTTTTCATTGCATCATAATAGACTGCAAGCTGTACCGCTGAAAGCGGCGCTCTGTCTGTTACTGGCTTTTCCTCCGCAGCGGCGTTCTGAGGCTCGGGTTTATTTGCAAAGCCCTGCTTCATCCAATCCTCAAAGATCATATTCTCAATATCTATGATGCTGGCGCCGTCAAGCAGTCTGGGCGCAGAAATTTCCACATTGAATTTATCTGCAAGCGTTGCAACGAGTCCGATAGCGCTGATACTTGTCAGACCATAGCTTGTCAGCGGCTCTGCGGGATGCATTTCCATGTCTCCTAAAAGACGCTTTGCCACCGATGCGATCTCTTCCTCAAAACGTGTAAGAGGGCGCGCCTGATGTTCATTATCGGAGGTCTTTCCTGCTTTGACCGGTTCGGGCAGGGCGCGCTTGTTGACCTTCTGGTTCTGATTCAGCGGTATGCGGTCGATCTGCATCGTAACGGCAGGAACCATATATGCAGGCTTCTCCTGTTTGATGAAAGCGCCCAGAGCGTCAATATCAACAGGCTCGTCAGCAACAACATATGCCGCAATGAACTTACCGCCGCCGGTTTCGTCAAATGCCTGTACTGTAGCATCCTTGATACCGGGGAACTTCCGGATGATGCCCTCGACCTCGCTTAACTCGATACGGAAGCCGCGGATCTTGACCTGACCGTCATTTCTTCCGATGATATCAACGCTGCCGTCACTGAGTATGCGCACAATATCCCCTGTGCGATAGGCATGCTCGTAGCCCGGCTCATCAGAGAAGGGATTGCGGATAAAGACCTCGGCGTTCTTTTCGGGGCGGTTAAGATAGCCTCTGCCCACCTGATGTCCTGCTACTATCAGCTCGCCGGGAATACCAAAGGGAAGCCGGTTGAGGTTTTTATCAACAACATACTGCTTCATATTGAACAGCGGTCTTCCGATGGGAACGCGCCTGTACATCTTATCAACCGGATATGTATGTGTAAAGATAGTACATTCTGTCGGACCGTAGGCGTTGAAGAAACGGAAGCCCTCAGGCGGAGCGATTGGAACGAGCTTTTCTCCGCCGACACTGAGATAATGCGGATACTTTGCATCGGGGAACAGATCAGCATATTGTCTGCCCACCTGCGTTGTGATAAAGCTGTGGGTTATGCCGTTTTTACAGAAATAATCCTTGATAGCCAGAAGGTCAAGTCTTATTGCCTCGTCTATAATATGCAGCTGACCTCCGGAAATCAGTATGGGATACATATCCATCATATGAGCGTCAAAGCCATAGCTTGCATATGCTGCGGCGCGGCTCGTTTCATCCATATTGTAGTATTGTCTGTACCAGTTGCAGAAGCTGCACAGGTTATGATGCTCAAGCATTACGCCTTTTGGTATGCCTGTGGAGCCGGAGGTATAAAGCATGATGAACAGATCGCCCGGATCGGGGTTTTCACTTATTTTTTCACCGTCGGGTAGATCGGGTATCTCATCGGTATAAAGTACAGGTCCGTTATAATTCGGAAGTCTGTCCATAAGCGTTCTGTCAGCTATGAGATATTTTGCGTCTGCATCCTGTATCATAAATTCAAGACGTTCCGGCGGATAGCTCGGGTCAAGCGGCTGATAGCCTGCGCCTGCCTTTAACACGCCGAGAGCTGCGATGGGCATATATTCACAGCGCGGTATAATTACGGATACAGCCTGATCCTTCCCTATGCCCTTGCTTTTCAGGAATGATGCAATATTCTCAGTGATACGGTCAACTTCCTTATATGTATAAACGTGATCGAGATATACTACTGCAATATTATCCGGGGACTGCTCTGCGCGGCGGCGGAACAGTGTTACTATATCGGTTATCTCATAATCACTTTCGGTGCGGTTTTTCTCTTCAAGTCTTTCAAGGGTCTCTTCGTCAACAAGCTGGATCTCTGAGGTATCTGAACGCTTTGTAAATTCTGCAAGAGCGCGCTCATATGCCGCAAGCATATCCCGGATGAAATCTTCGGTATAGGTGTTTGCATCATATGAAACATGATAGCTCAGGGTGTCGCCGTTGGGATAAATGAGCAGCTCGATCTTTGCCTTTTCCTCGTCAAAGGTCAGGGGGACGTTCTCTGCCTTTTCGCCGCAGAAGGTGAATGTTTTTCCGTCAGTCATGGTGCTCTGATATACAAACAGCACGTCAGCGCTTACATGAAGGTCATGGCTTATCTCTGCAAAGGAATATACGTCATATTGCAGGCTGTCTGACAGCTGTTTGCCGATCTCGCTGATATAGTCGGATACAGAATTGGTGCTGAGCTTGCAAAGTACGGGGTATGTGCGTACAAACATGGATACGCTGTCACGGAAACGGGGATCGTTTCTTCCGTTATTGACAGTCATGAACAATGAGTCGTCCTCTCTGCCGCAGTATTTGCCAAGAAGCCAGCCGAATACAGCTGTATAGAATGCATTTTCACTGACATGATTTTCAGCGCAGTACGCTCTGACAGATGATGGGACGCTTTCTTTTCCGCTTAAATTCAGCGTACCGCCGTCTTTTTTCTGAGAATCGGAAAGAACATCGCCGATGGGCAGACAGTCGCTTTCAACACCGTCCAGAAGCTCGGTATAGTATTTCTTTGATCTGTCATAATGCTCGCCTGCGCGGAGCTTCTGCTCAGACAAAGCAGCTTCATAGCCGCTGTATTTTTCAGGTGTAAGCGTTTCGCCGTTATATGCTGCGGTGATATCACGCAGAAGTATCTTCTTTGATTCGCCGTCAAATACAATATGGTGTATATCAAGGAACAGATATTTTCCTTCGTCTGTTTCGATCACGCTGAAACGGTACAGCTTTTCATTTTCAATATCAAAGGGCTTTACAAGGTCATTCTTTACCTCTTCAATATTGCCGCAGCGGATATCGGTGATCTCGCTTTCGTCAAAGCTTCTTTCGGCTCTCTTTTGTCTGATCTCACCCATCTTGCTGATGAACATTTTTGTCATCAGGTACGGATGAGCGTTGACAGCAGCAGCCACAGCCTTTTTCAGGCGTTCCGTATCTATTGCTTTATCTATCTTCAGAAGCGTGGGGATATTATAGATCGTAATATCAGGATGGGACATTGTTTCAAAGAAAATGCCCTCCTGTGTTTTGGTAATGGAGTATTCGTCAAATATCTCAAATTCCTCGGTATCCTGCTGTTCAAGCGTCCTGATAAAGACTTCAAGCTTTTCAATGGTGTCGTTATCCCGCAGGTCACGGATCTGAACGGTCACTCCGAATGCATCGCTGAGTCTGATGCAGAAGCCTACACTGTTAAGTGATGTCAGACCTGCTGCATACAATTCGGTTTCAATTCCGAAATTGCTATTGCCGAGAACCTCCGCAGCAATATCAAATATGCGCTGCTGCATTTCGCTTTGAGGCGCTGTGGTCTGCCGGGCTTCAAGTGTAAGCTCGGGCAGGCTCTTTGTATCGGTCTTGCCGTTTGCTGTAACAGGCAGCTCCTCCATCTGTAAAAATGCAGCCGGAACCATATAATGTGTAAGATGCTTTTTCAGCTCGCTGCGCAATGCGTTAATGTCGATCTCCGTATCGGCTGTGAAGTAGGCGCAGAGATTGTCCTGTCCTCCCAGCTTGCGGATGACAACAGCTGCTTTTTTAATGTGAGGCTGCGCTGCGATAAGCTCCTCTATCTCGGAAAGCTCAATGCGCAGACCGCGCAGCTTGACCTGACTGTCAAGTCTGCCGAGAATATAGACCTTGCCTTCCCTGTCAAATTTTGCATAATCGCCTGTGCGGTACATTCTCTGTCCGCGGTAATCAACAAATGACTGAGCTGTTTTTTCAGGCAGATTCCGGTAGCCTCTTGCAACACCCGGTCCGCCCACATACAGCTCTCCTACTACTCCGCAGGGAGCCGGATCTCCGAATTTATCAACAATATATTCTTTATAATTCAGCAGCGGTCTTCCGACTGTGACATGATCCAAATTCTGCAGAAATGCCATATTACAGGATATGGTAGTTTCCGTAGGACCGTAGGTGTTGATAATATGAGGTATCTCAAGGGATTTCAGCTTTTCAAGCAAGGCTGCCGGGAACAGCTCGCCGCCTGCCATTACCAATGTGCAGCCTCTGAGCGCTTCACAGAATGGCTCATATTCCATATACTGCATATAACGGGACGGTGTTGCGTTCATCGCGTCCACATGATTCTTATTTATCAGGGCTGTCAGCTCACGAGGATCATTCATCTCCGTTTCTGAGGCAAATACAACGGTCTTGCCGTTACAAAGAATACCAAGGGTATCCTTGAGGGAAAGGTCAAATGATACGGTGGTGACAGCAAGCATGGTATCTATCTGCTCATCGGCAAGCTGATACAGGATATTTGCATGATGTGTGGTGCAGAAGCTGCATATACCGGCATGGGTCAGCATAACGCCCTTTGGCTTGCCTGTGGAGCCTGAGGTATATATCATATACGCAAGATCCTGACCTGACATCTGAACGTCCGGATCCTCTGTATCACTGTTTTCATAAAGTGAATGTATGATAAGCGTCTTTTCGGAGGGATGATCTGCTGCGCGATCCTCTGTCGTTATGATAAAGCGCGAACCGGAATCTTCGGTAATGTGGCTTATCCTGTCCGGAGGATATTCAGGGTCGCAGGGTACAAAGGCTGCGCCTGATTTCAAAACGCCGAATACTGCTTCAAAATAGAAGCTTCTTCTCGGCAGCAGCAGAACAACGCTGTCACCCGGCTTTATGCCTTTTTCCATAAGGCTGTGGGCGATACGGTTCGCATTGTTATTCAGCTCTTCAAAGCTTACGGTCTTATCGCAGGCTATGAGCGCTGTTTTCTCCGGTGAAGCTGACGCTGCCCTTTCAAAGACACGGTGTAGCAGTACATCGGATATTTCTGCGGTCGCTTCGGATGAAAATGCCTCCAGACGCTCAGCCTGCGCTTCCGGCAAAGCAAGAGCATCCCGGACGGTTTTAGCTTCGCTGCCTGTAAAGATATCAACAGTATGCCTTACCTGTCCGAGGAAGCTTTCGATCATATCATCCTCAAACAGCTCTCCGGAATACCTTGCAACGAAGCGCATACCATCCTCGCTGTTGCTTATGACAATGGCTATATCACGGGTCATGTTCTGCAATGGAGAATACATATCCACAATCAGACCGCTGCTGCGGTAAACAGCCGGCTTTTGCAGATAGTTTACGCTGACATCAAATATGGGGCTGCGGCTTTCGTCGCGCGTTTTGACAAATTCCGCCACGATATCCTCAAAGGGCAGGGATGCTCCATATGTAGCTCCGCGCACAGCTTCGCTTACAGCGGCAAAATAATCGTTCAGCTCCATACTTCTTACCGGTTTTACACGCACGGGAGCTGTATTGACAAACATTCCAATAACACCCTCCGCTCCGTTGGGACGCATATCGGTGGGAATACCCAGCACAACGTCCTCGGAAGAGGTGTACTTTCCGAGAGCCATAGAAATAGCCGCAAAGATCAGCTCAAATCTTGTTACGCCGAATTTGCGCGCAGCTTTATCCATCAGCCTTGCCTTAGCAGTGTCGAGATCAAAGGCGATCTCCCGGTCGGAAACCGGATGTACCTTCGGGCGGCGGGCTTTAGTCGGCATTTCGTTCACGGGAACTCCATCGGCAAAGACATTTCGATAATAAGCAAGTCCGTTTTCATGCTGCTCCTCCGTCTGACAATCATAAAGATCCGACAGATCTATCGTAGCAGCCTCCGGCATTTTTCCGTTCAAGCCGTCAATCAGCTCTGTGATAAAGGGCTTTGCAGAGCCGCCGTCAAAAGCAATATGATGGATAGCCATATGGAGAATGACCTCGCCGTCTGAGATAGTATAAAGCGTGGGGCGCACCGGGATATCAGCGCAAAGATCAAACGGTTCGGCATAGCTGTCAATTATCTTAATTACATCTTCCCTTGCTGCGGCTGTCTTTTCAATGATCTGGGGCAGCCTGTCAGTAACGATGCGGACAGGAAGACCGTTTTCCTCGCCGTAGGTGGAGCGGAAGGCTTCATGTGAGGAGAAAATGCTCTCCAGTGTTGTTCTGACAGCTTCGGCGTCTGCACCGCTTATCATCACGCCGATATTCAGGTTGAAGGAAACAGAATCAGGATAAAGCTTCTGCTCCAGATACATTCCCCGTTCAGAGGAAGTCAGCGGATAGACCTTGGGCTTGTTTTCCTTTCTGACAACAGATGCCTTCTGCGCTGAGCGCTTTATCATATGCTCGATACCGCGGGGAGTTTTGCCCGCAAGGATAACAGCTGTGGAAAGATGATAAGCCTCGCATTCACGGGCAATCATCGCGCTCTTTATGGAATCTCCGCCGAGAGCATAGAAATCATCGTCAATACCTACGTTCTCCGCTTCGAGTATCTTTTCAAATGCTGAGCAAAGAGCCTTTTGCAGCTCTGTTTCAGGAGCAGCGTATTCATTTTTGAATTCGCCTGCTTCGGGAGGGATCAGAGCGTTTCTGTCCAGCTTGCCGTTCTGGTTAACCGGCAGCTTATCAAGTCTGACAAAGAACGAGGGTATCATATAGGGCGGCAGCTGCGCGGAGACCTTTGCTTTCAGCGCTTCAACGTCAACTGCTTCCTTTTCTGTATAATATGCGACAAGATAAACCTGTCCGAAGGTATTTTTAAAATCCTTGATCGCAGCATCGGCTATTCCGTCAGTGTTTTTAAGTACAGCTTCGATCTCTCCCGGTTCTACGCGCTGACCGTTGATCTTGACCATCCAGTCCTTGCGGTTCAGATAGATATAATTGCCGTTTTCGCCTTTTTTGCAGATATCGCCTGTTTTGAGAAGCTTCGGAAATCCGTCCTGCTCAAAGAAGGGGTTCGGGATAAAGGTCTTTTCTGTCAGCTCGGGCAGATTCAGATATCCTGTTGCAAAATTGCCTGCAAGGCACATCTCGCCTTCATCGGCAGGCTGATTATTTTCATCCAGAAGATAAGCCTTTACATTTCCGATGGGCTTGCCGATGGGAGTATTATCATATTTCTTATCAATTCTGAACATCATAACAGCGCCTGCGGATTCTGTCTGACCGTAGGCTACCTGTATCGTATAATCTGCGCTGTATGTATTTGAAACACGCTCGCTGCCGGTGGATACGATTTTAAGGGAATTGCCCTTTGCTTTGAATACCCTGAGCATTTTGGGGCTGATAAAACATCTGTTCACCTGGTACTGCTCAATAAAATCTGCCAGCAGAACAGGGTCGCGCATTGCCTCATACGGAACAAGCACCGCGGTGTTAATGGCACAAAGCGGCTCAAATACGCCCTGCACCGATGCAACAAATGTAAACGGCGCGCCTACCGCCGCACGGAAGCCTGCGGGGCTGTCTGCATATTCCAGAAAGCGGAATACAGAGTCGCTGATGCTGAGATGGGAATGAAGTACACCCTTGGGTTTTCCGGTCGAGCCTGAGGTGTATATCATAAGGGAATGATCGGAGGGTTCGACTGAAGCAATATCTTCAATGGGAGCTTCGTTTCCTATATTTTCTAAAAAGGCGCTGTCGATCACAGCCTTTGCGCTGCAGTCGCTGCGGATAAACTGCACTCTCTCGGCAGGGTATGCCGGTGAAAGAGGCACAAATGCTGCTCCCGTCATCCATACAGCTGCCATTGATGCGATATATTCCTTGTTTCTCGGAAGCTCGATCGTTACAAAGTCATTGCGGCTCACTCCCAGACGGCTGAGCTTTCCTGCTACCCTGCGAGCATATGCTTCAAATTCACTGTAGGTAAACTGATTGCCCTCGCCCTGGTCAATGATCGCGATGGTGTCGGGGGCGTTTTTGACATTATCCAGAATTTTCCGGATGATACTCTGGTACATTACGCATTCTCCTTTACTCAACTTCGTAATAGCTGATTGTAAAATACAGAAAAGCCTGTGTTTATGCGGATTTATTTGTATTTAGAATAATCAATTTTCTCCGTTTTCCAAGGATTTTCAGGCTTTTGGCGAGGTGTCCGCCCGCACCCCAAGGGCACTTCCTGCGGCGGGCAGACGACCATTTGCCAATTTACAATCGTCTATCAACTTCGTAATTTAATATCACTCAATATTCAGTACCTTGTCAAATCCGGTAAGTCCGATGATGGTGCTGACGTTTCTGGTAAGTCCGCGAAGAACAAGTCCGTCCTTCGATGACATTTCCCTGTGGACATAAACAAGCACTCTCATTCCAGCCGATGAAATGTATTCCACATCCTTCATATCAAATATGACCTTTTTTGCATCCGGCTGGATCTCCTTGAACTTCTGCTCAAGCTCAGGCGCGGTAAGAGTATCTATCCTGCCGCTGATCATAATTGTGTAAACCTCATTTTCATTTTTTACATCTGTTGTCATAGCAAATACCTCTTTCTTAGTTTTTTCTGGTTATTGCTGAAGTATCATTCCCACGTCCGCCGTACAAAACAAAGCTCACATCAGTGGAAAGTGAAAATGATACATCATATTCACAGAATAATAAAATATCCTAATCAGAATATCTGACTATCCTGATTTTTTATGCATTATATATATTATACATTAAAAAGCGTACAAAAGCGTAACAAAAACAGGCTATTTTTATCTAATAAAGAATTGTTACAAAAATTTAATAATTCATTACTCTGAAAACGTCTGCGGCGATAAAAGAAAACGCCCCGACACCCTGAAAATCAGTGCTATTTCTGATCTACGGGAGTCGGAGCATATAGATATAAACTATTTTATACGGCTATTATTATTTGCCGGGGTTGCTTTCATCTGTCAAGAGTAACAACAGTAACATTGAAGCCAAGAACACGGTTATAGCTGATATCAGGAGTGAGCTTGCGGACAACCAGAAGTCCGGTGACTTCTTTTCCCGAGTCGTCTATATATTCTGTGGGATTGAATATCATACCGTTATCCCTGAATCTCAGCACCAGTTTGTTTTCGAGAATTCTCAGGCAGACATCAATTTCGCTTTTACCTTTGTAGGCATATTTTGCAGCGTTGACTGCAAGCTCCTCAGAGGTAACGGTCAGTATCGTGCTGAGGGTATCGCTGATATTATTTTCATTACAGAATTTCCTGATCTTTCTCGATGCGACAACGGCGCTTTCGACCTCATTATCTATCGTCATATCCAGCACTCCCGATTCACCGGAGCTGTCTATCATAAGGAAGCTGCCGAGCTTTTTGCGCTTTGCAATGATCTGCATGGTAAGCGCAGTAGTGATGATCGCAGCTATCTCTGCCAATGCAAAGGACAGCCACATCAGCGTCTGACTGGTTCTGGAGAAAATATAGATCATCGGAACGATGAATACCACGCCCTCAAGTATTGTAAAGAGTGAAGCAGCTCCCCGCTGTTTGGTTGACTGATAGAAGGCTCTTAAAATATAGGAGATACCATAGAAGGGTATGCAGACCGAGAATATACGCAAAGCGCCCTCAAGCTGCGCGGCGGTCTCGGGAGAAAGCTTTCCGAACAATCCGCCGACTGCCACCGGAAAAAGCTCAAACACCGCAAGAACAACAAAGCACATAATCTCCGTGACAATGAGCGAAAACTTTAATACATATCTGACGCCGTTATTGTCACGCTCTCCGTAAAGGGCGCCGCAGATAGGCATAAGCGTTGTTGCAGAGCCGTTTATGAAGATCAGCGCAACATTGAACGCTGACAAACAGATCGTTACCACCTGCATTCCCACTGTTCCTGCTGATGCAAGGATAACGCCGTTGACCGTATAGGTGCGGACAGCATTGCAGACATGGATAAGCGCTGTGGGAAGTCCGGTCTGAAGAACTCCCGCAAGCTGCTTTATATCCCTGAATGACACCTTTACAAAATGCACGGTGCGCTGCTTTGAAGTAAAGTAAATGATCAGAAGGAATGAGCCGATAGCATAGCCTACAACCGTTGCCCATCCTGCGCCTGCAACACCCCAGCCGAACCATTTCATAAAAATATAATCGCACGCAAGATTGATTACATTGGAAGATATGGGGAGGGCTATCGCAAGCTTTTTCAGACCGTCTGTCCTGACATAGGCAGCAGAGCCGCTGTTGAGAACAATCAGCGGTCCGCTTGCCCACAGGGGAATGATATACGCAAATGCATTTTCATACAGCGCTCCCCCCTGCGACAGGAACGTAGCAGTTGGCTGAGCTAAAAGAATACCGGCAGTCATCACGATCGTTGATGCGATTATTCCGAACAGCAGCGAAAATGTAAATGCCTTGTCAGCGCTTTTATTATCGCGTTTGCCCTTGTACATGGCGACAAGCGTATTGCCGCCGTAGATGAAAATGCTGAAAACGATATTTTTGACATAGACAAGCGGGGATGTAAGATTCACCGCCGCAAGAGCATCTGTGCCGAGAATATTACCCACCATGATATTATCGACAATAGCAGCAAGGTACAGCGATGCGCTCATGGCAAGGGTGGACATCAGATACTCATTGAATTTATTTCGTAGCAAAGTTCCTTTTCTTTTCATAGCTTTTACCTGCTCAGATTAGTATTGTCAAAGAAGTCAAGGGATGAAAGCGCAGCAATGAAATCAAGCATATATTTCTCGCTGCTGGGCTTCCACAGGAATCCCATTTTTGCCAGCGCCTGTGTTGTATAGTTATTCACAGGAAGGATCGGAACAAGCATTTTTCCGTGCGCCATATTCTTATAGGCAAGCATACTTGAAAGAATGGCAGCCTTCTGCGGATCCTTTTCGGCAGCGGACAAGGCTTCTGCAAATACATTATCATCTGTGAGCTTTACGTTCATTCCTGATCTCTGCATCTGGGTTATTATATCGGCAAGAGGTACAGAATGGTTATTGGTGCAGTTGAACAGACAACATTCCTTCGGCGTTTTTGCAAGCGCGAAAAATGCCTTTGCGCTTTCGTCAATAGGACTCAGGCATACGGGTGAATTTATCATGGAATACGGGAAACAGCCGATGATCTCAAATGAACGCAGGCGTCCCATAAAGTTATTGGTAAGGAAATTGATCTGGAATTCACCGTCTTTTTCTCTCGCGGAAAGAGTACCCACACGGATGACCTTTGCATCAAGCTTATTATCTGCCACTGCTTCAAGAACTACGCGCTCGGAAAGAAGCTTTGAATTGGTATACTTGGTATCCAGTCTTTGTCCGATATAAAGTGACTGTTCGTCAAGCACAGTGCCTGCGGGAGGCTGATTATCCACGCTTGCGCCGCATACGCTGGTGGTGGAGAAATGTATAAGCCTTGCGCCGATCTTTTTACAAAGCTTTACGCAGTTCTGCGCGCCGCCTACATTGACATCCTCAATATCCGTTCCGTTGGAGAAATGCTTGACATTGGCAGCGCAGTTGAAAACGGTGTCGATGGGCAGCGTTTCAAAGGGAACGAACTGATCGTAATTGGTAACATCGCCGTCCAATACCGTAACGCGGCTGTCAAATTCATTCTCCAGCTCGCTTTCAAAATAATAGAAGAAAATGTTTTTCAGACGCTCTTTGGGTGAATCGAATTTTCCTTTTCTGATAAGACAATAAGCTCTGCCGGTCTCGCTGCTAAGATAATGAGCAAGAACATGTGCTCCCATAAAGCCGGTAGCTCCCGTGAGCATGATATTTCCGATGGGTCGCTGTTCGCCCTCGCAAAGAGTTTTTATATTGTTATGAGTAAGCATTTCATTGATTTTTGAATAATCGTAATTATCAAAATCAACGATACGAACACCTTCGTCTGCGTCCTCTGATGTGAACATCTCTGCAAGCTCCCGGGGAGTGGTCTTGCGGAAAATATCGCCATAGGTTATCTCATAGCCGTTCTCAGCTGCTTCAATGACAACAGAGGTGACAAGCAGCGATGTGCCGCCGATCTCAAAGAAGCTGTCGGTTGCTCCTACCTTTTCAAGCTTCAATACCTTTTTGAACAGCCCGCAGAAATATTCCTCTGTTTCATTTTTCGGCGCAGAATACTCGCCTGAGGTAACTGCTACCGGATCGGGAAGCGCTTTCAGATCGGTCTTGCCGTTTGGTGTCACCGGCATGGTATCAAGCTGCAGATAAGCTGTCGGGACCATATAATGGGTCAGGGATTTTGCAAGCTCCTGTTTAAGCTCCTCGGGCTTGATCTCACAATCGGCTGTATAATAAGCGCAGAGGTTTTCAACGCCCGCAAGCTTTTTAATGACAACCACAGCTTTCTTGATATGAGGCTGCTCGTCGATAAGACCCTCGATCTCGCCAAGCTCGATACGCAGTCCCCGCAGCTTGACCTGGTTATCCATTCTGCCAAGTATGATAACATTGCCATCGCTGTCCCATTTTGCATAATCGCCTGATTTATAGACACGCTCGCCGCGGTAGTCGATGAATCTTGCAGCAGTCTGCTCATCCAGATTCTTATAGCCTCTCGCAACGCCATAGCCTCCGATAAGAAGCTCGCCTGTCACTCCCTTTGGAACAGGGTTTCCGTCAATATCCACTATATACTCATGGTAATTGAGCAGCGGTCTTCCCACGGATACATGATCTGCGTTTTGCAGGAATGCCATATTGCTTGAAATAGTGGTTTCAGTGGGTCCGTAGGTATTGATGATATTCGGGATGCCAAGCTCCTTCAGCTGCTCCATCAGAGCTGCAGGGAATGCTTCGCCGCCTGCCATTACCAGCTTGCAGCGGCTGAGAGCCTTTCTGAAAGGCTCGTATTCCATATATTGCAGATAGCGTGACGGGGTAGCGTTCATTGCATCGGCGTTATTGCTTTCGATAAGCAGCTTAAGCGCACGCGGGTCATTCATTTCTGTTTCAGAAGCGAAAACGACCGTCCTGCCGCTGCACAGTATGCCTACTGTATCCTTTAATGAAAGGTCAAAGGATACAGTGGTCACTGCCAGCATTGTATTGATTTCCTTTTCTACAAGCTGATACAGGATATTTGCGCTGTGTGTCGTGCAGAAGCTGCATATGCCCTTATGTGTGAGCATTACGCCCTTGGGCTTGCCTGTAGAGCCTGAGGTGTAGATCATATATGCAAGGTCACTGCCGCTGATCTCAACATCGGGATTATCCGTTTCGTTACCGAGAAGAAGATCGTCTATCAGCAATGCCTTTTCAGCAGGATAATCAGACATATGATCTTCGGTCGTGATTATGAATGCTGCGTCTGAGTCACCGATAATATGCCTGATCCTGTCAGCAGGATATTCGGGATCGCAGGGGATAAATGCTGCGCCCGCTTTCAGCACGCCGAACAGCGAAGCAAAATAATAGCTTCTGCGGGGAAGCAGCAATACTACGCTGTCCCTTGGCTTTACACCGGCATTTATCAGCATATGAGCGATACGGTTGGCATTCTGATTCAGCTGTGTATAGGTCAGCGAAGCGTCACAAGCGATCAATGCCGTATTATCGGGATTTTCAGCAGCGCTCTTTTCAAAAAGCTTATGAAGCAGCTCTGATGCAGGCTCTTCGCAGGCTGTGCAGCTGATGGATTCCATCTCCTGCTGTTCGCTGTCGCTGAGAAGAGATATTTCCCTTACGGATGCTGACGCATCTGTGATCATTCTCTGAGCTGCATTTTTTATAGAATCAGCGAGAGTGAGCATATATTCTCTTGTATATACCGCATCGTTATAGCGTATGGAAACAGCAATTCCGTCTGCTCTGTCCTCTATGGCGATGGTCACCTTGAATTTCGGCGTTTCAAGCTTCATGAACTCTGTGGAATATTCAGCATCGCCTACAGTACGCTTTGCCCCGCCTACACCGAGCTGGCATTCATACATAATCTCCGTGGAATAGCCGAATTTATCAGCAAGCTGCATAAACGGATAGTTTTCATGCTCCACATCGAGAAGCATTGCCTGATTTGAGCTTTCGATAAGCTCTCCTGCTGTAATATCCTTTTCAAAGCTCATATGAAGCGGCAGGGTATGTACGAACATTCCGATAGTCCTGCGCACCTTGCTGTCATTTCTGCCTCCGGAAATTGTGGAGATATAGACATTCCTGCTGTTGGTAAAGCGTGAAACTGTGTAGAAGGTCGCAGCAAGGAACAATGACGACGGCGTTACTGAATTCTTCCGGCAGAACTGCTCCATTGCGTCACGCTCCATCGGCACTTCCACAACACCAATGCGTCCGTCCTCTGAGCGTCCCTTCTTATCAGCAGGGATCTCACTGACAGATTCAAATTTACTGAGCATATCGGAGAAGTATTTTTCTGACTCACGATAGCTTTCGGAATCCTTTTCCTTATTCTCATTCAATGCATATTCAAAATAGCTCAGCTTTTCTTTTCCCGGCTCTTCGCCTGCATAAGCCTTTGAAACTGCATCCATAAATACTCCCCGTGAAAGACCATCAAAGATTATATGGTGAATATCGGAAAGCAGATATGTCCTGCTGTCTGACTTTATGATCTCAAAACGGTAGAGCAGATCCGAATGAAGATTAAACGGGCGTACAAATTCATTTTTACGTTTTTCAAGCTCTTCATATGTCATTTCGGTTATCGGGATCACGGGATCAGCATTATCATTTCTTACCTGAACAAGGTTGCCGCTTCTGATCTCGATGTGCGTGTTCATATAGGAATGAGCTGCGAGTGCCTTCAGAAGCGCAGCCTTCAGTCTGTATGCATCTACGCTTTCAAAGCAATAACAAAGGGGCATATTATACATAAGCTCCTCGGGCTTTTTCATGACCTCGTAATAAACTCCGAGCTGATTATTTGAAAGCGGATAGGTTTCCTGGATATCAGCCTGCAGGTCTGCTTCTGCTTTTCCTGCGCCGCCCTGCATCAGGTGATCATAGATCAGATCCTCTGCTTCAATAATACTCATGCCGTGCATTATCTTTCCTACCGGGATATCACAGCCGTATTTTTCCTCGACAAAGGTCGTAAATGCAATTGCATTCAGCGAGGTAAGTCCGAGACTTACAAGGCTTGAAGAAACGTCCGTTACTTCTGAGCCGATCGCTTTTCCGGCGATCCCGCAAAGCTCTTTTTCAAATTTAGTCAGCTTGCGTGAGCTGCTATCCGGAGCGGAATTTTTGAGAAGCTGCGGCTCGGGCAGGTTTTTCATATCCTTTTTGCCGTTGAGCGTATACGGCATTTCTTTAAGCTGCAGATAAGCTGTGGGAACCATATAATGTGTCAGCTTTGATGCGGCATATTCTCTGACGGCGTTCGGGTCTGTTTCAGAATCCGCTGTGTAATACGCCGCAATGTGCTCCGTTCCTGCTATGGTTTTTATAGCAACGGCTACTTCCTTTATTCCGTCATAGCTTTCAATTACGCTTTCTATCTCGCCAAGCTCAATACGCAGTCCGCGCAGCTTGACCTGGTTGTCCATTCTGCCAAGTATCAGCACATTGCCGTCCTTGTCCCATTTTGCAAAATCGCCGGAACGGTAAATGCGCTGACCGCGGTAATCAACAAATGAGGCTGCGGTTTTATCCGGCAGATTTTTATAGCCCTTTGCTACACCGATACCGCCGATATAAAGCTCGCCTGTAACGCCGAAGGGCGCAAGACTGCCGTTTTTATCCACGATATATTCAATATAGTTGAGCAGAGGTCTGCCGACGGAGATCTGTTCTGCATGGGTCAGATCAGCAACATTTGAGGAAACGGTGATCTCAGTCGGTCCATAGGTATTGAAAATGCAGGCATCCGGCGCATACTCCTTTAAATTTTTAAGCAGCGCCAGCGGATAGCCCTCGCCGCCGGATATCACGCATTTACAGTTTGCAATTGATCTGCGGAAGGCTTCAACAAACAGATACTGCTGAAGTCTTGACGGAGTAGCGTTGATGCAGTCGACCTTGTATTTATCCATAAGCTCCGCAAGAAGCTTGGGGTTGTTCATTTCTTCATCAGAAGCAAATACCAGCGTTTTGCCGTTGCACAGGGTGGCACAGTGCTCCTTGAATGACATATCAAATGCGACCGTTGTTATGGAAAGATAGGTGCTGATATGATCGTAAAGATACTGCATATGGAGATTTGCTTTATTCGGGGTAAGATAGCTGCATATGCCGATGTGGCGCAGCATTACGCCCTTTGGCTTTCCGGTGGAGCCGGAGGTGTAGATCATATATGCAAGATCATCAGGGCTTACCTCGATTTCCGGTCTTGTATCATCTGCGCAGGAAAGAAGCTCGTCTATGGTAACACAGTTATCATACTCTTCATTCGGCTCGTCTGTGATAACAAAGCGCGCCTCGCTGTCATCAAGTACGCTGTGAATACGCTCCGCAGGATATGCCGGGTCTGTGGGAATGAACGCTCCTCCCGCTTTCAGAACACCGAACAGCGCTGCAAAAAAGCGTGAGGTGCGGCTGAGCATGATGACTGCGCATTCTCCCTTTTTGAAACCCCTGGAGATCAGCGCATTTGCAGTTCTGTTAGCTTCGCTTTCAAGCTCCGCAAGGGTAAGAGAACGATCACATGCGATAAGGGAGGTCTTCTCCGGATATTTATCTGCCGCAGCTTCAAACATCTTATGCAGCAGCTTTACAGGAACATATGCAAGCGAAGATGTAGAGAAGCTCTCCAGCGCTTTCTTCTGTATCAGGGGAAGCTTTGCAGCCTCCTGTACAGTTCCTGCGCCTGAGCAAAGATTCTCAGCGGTAAAAATAAACTGCTCTATGAAATTACTGATTATATCATCATCAAACAATTCGGAGGAATACTGTGCATAACAGGTGATCCTGCTTTCCTCTGCCTGCATGACAAAATTGATATCCTTGCCGGAGGACTGGAGGATATATGATGTCCTGATAGAGATACCGCCGTTTTCATACTCTTTGCGCATGGGAATATAGTTGATGCCCACATCAAACAATGGATTGCGGCTGTCGCTGCGCTCTTTGACAAGCTCTGCAACAAGGCGGTCATAGGGGCAGTGGTTTTCTTTGATAAAGGACGAGACCGTATCGCTGACTTCCATCAGATATTCATCTGCTGATCTGTCGTGAACGGGTCTTATGCGCAGGGGCGCTGTATTGACAAACATTCCGATGGTATTCTGTGTAAGACTGTCTCTTTCATTTACCGGCACACCGATAACAACATCCTCTGATGCAGTGTATTTTGCCGTTGTTGCTGCAAGAGAAGCAAGAAGAATATTGAATATGGTGGTTTTCTTTTCTTTTGCGGCTTGTCTGAGGTTCTGCAGGGAGTCGCCGTCAATGATGAATTGCCTGTTTGTATCAGAATGAGGATGGTACATCGGGCGTGATTTTTTGAGCGGCAGCTCGGTAACAGGTACGCCGTCGGAATACATCTCACGGTATTTCTCAAAGCCCTGATCATACGCCGCCTCTTTATCCTCCTGAGATGCTGCGCTGAGGTCGTAATTATCTGTGATGAGAGTTCCGCCGCTGAGCCTTGAAAGAAGCTCCCGCGCAAAAATACCGTCGCTTCCGCCGTCAAACATGATGTGATGATATAACAAAGCGACAAGACAGCTCTGTCCGTCAGTATAGATAACGGCTCTTGCAGGAATGCCTGCTGAAAGATCATAGGGCTTGCTCAGCGCCTTTGCAGCTTCATAGCCCTCACGGATATCATCTGTTTTTTCAATCGTGATATCAGGGATCTCATCCACCAGTACGCGAAGTATCGTTCCGTCCTTTTCACGGTATACAGAATGAAATGCTTCATGGGAGCGGAAAATTTCCTCCAGCGCAGCTCTGATGCTTTCAGCAGATGCGCCGCTTACCTCGTAGAAGCCGATAAGGTTATACATAGTTGATCCCGGTGTAAGCTTCTGCTCAATATACATTCCGCGCTCAAATGGATTCAACGGATATTCGCTGAGCTTTTCAGCTGCAAAGGCCGCAGCGGGCGCAGAGGACAGAAGCTTTTCTGCTATCCTCCGGGGGGTTTTTCCGGCAAAGATCATCTCTGTGGAAAGTCCCGGCAGTCCGCAGTCCAGCTGCAGATTCATTGCAAGCAGAGAATCGCCGCCAAGGGCAAAGAAATCATCATTTATACCCACCTGACCGCAGCGCAGGATCTTTTCAAAAGCTGTACACAGTATTTTTTCTGTTTCGTTTTCGGGAGCTGCATATTCCTCCTTGAAGGATGCTGCCTGAGGCGGAAGGATAGACTTGCGGTCAACCTTTCCGTTTGCATTCAGGGGGATCTTATCCATCTCCGTAAAGAATCGGGGTATCATATAATCAGGCAGCTTTTTGCGTAGAACTGCTTCTATTTCCTCAGAAGTTACCGACATTCCCTTTCTGACCTGATAATATGCGGCAAGATAGGTCATGCCGTATTCATTTTCAAAGGCCTTGACCACAGCTGTTTCGACTGCTTCTACATCTGCAGCGATACGCACCTCGATCTCCCCGGTCTCTACACGCTGACCGTTGACCTTGACCATCCAGTCCTTGCGGTTGACATAGATGATATTGCCGTCCGGCAGCATTTTGCCTATATCATTGGTGTGATAAATAGTCCTGAAGCCTTCATCATCTGAGAAGGGATTTTTTGAAAACGCAGCCGCTGTCTGTTCATCCAGATTCAGATAACCGTCGGACAATGCGCCTGCTACGCATATCTCACCCTCCGCGCCGGGCGCAGCCTCGTTTCCGTTTTCATCAATGATATATGCGCGGAAGCTGTCGACCGCTTTGCCCACGGGGGTATTGTCATATGCTTTATCAAGTTCAAATGCCAGCGCACATAATGTTTCTGATGCGCCGTAAACATTTATTATCTTGTATTCGTCTGAATAAAAATCCGACAAACGCTCGCCTACCGTCTGCGCGACCCTCAGAGATGAACCGTGCAGATCGAGACGTTTGAGCATATTCGGATTGATATACAGGGCTGTGACATGATTGTCTATGATTGCGCTTTTTACAAAGCGGATATCCTTTCTTTCTTCATTGTCAAGCATAAAAAGCTCTGCGCCGGAGAAGATCGTATCATATACCTCGTCTACCGACAAAGCAAAGCTGAAGTTGATAATGCCAAGCGTCCTGTCGCTTTTGCTCATTCCGTTATTCAGGATATTCCTTCTGACACCCTCGTAAAATGAATTATGCGTATGGATAACACCCTTCGGGTTGCCTGTGGAGCCGGAGGTGTATATCAGCAGGGCTTTGTCATTTTCTGCGTTATCACCGTATTCCGTCAGCGGGTCAAGCTCTGCTGATAAGCTTAAATATTTCTCGTCTATCACAAGCTTTGCGCCGCAGTCGCTGCAGATATACTCTATTCTTTCGGCAGGGTATTCGTCAAGCAGGGGCGCATATGCACAGCCCGCTTTTATTGCGCCTATTTCGGCAGCGATATATTCAAAGCTTCTCGGAAGAAGGATCGGAACGATATCGTTTTTTCCGATCCCGTCAGCTTTAAGCTTTGCAGCAATTTTTCCGCTGAGAATATCAAGCTCTCTGTAGGTGATGCTTCTGCCTGAAAAGCTCTCGGTTACGGCTGTTTTATCGCAATAATCCTCAAAGACTGTTTTCAGCTTTCCGGTTAGTTTGCTCATAGTACCTCTCCTTATATTTTTTTGATGATTTTCAGCGTGTTTTTGCCGTTTTCATAAGCATATGAATATTCGTCTGCCAATTCAAATGCAAGAAAACGTCCAAGTCCGCCTATACTGTTCTCGTGGTCATATTCTTCAATATCTATCAGATCAGCGGTGGGATCAAAAGGCTCGCCTTCATCTGTGAATATCATAGATGCCTGATCGTTTCCGATATCCAGTACAAAGGTGATATCTCCGTCCTTTCCCTTGTACGCATAGGAACATATGTTGACAAACAATTCCTCTGCTATCAGCAGAAGCTGTGCTTTTGTTTCCTCATTGATATCCAGAGCGTTGATCTTTTCAATTACAATTTTCAGATTCTCCGCCCGGTTTTTTACGGTGATCTCATCATGCAGGGATGCCTGTTCAAGCTTCAGCGTAAGGATGGTGATATCATCGCTCTGATCGGCATGACCTGAAAACTCCCTGACCGTGCTTAAAACCTCATCGGAGATATTGCCTTTCGCTGCGCCGATATACTTTCTCAGCTCGTTTTCCAGCGCTTCTGTGCCGTACATTTCTCCGTTGCTGTTTTCCGCTTCGTTCACTCCGTCCGTATACAGGAATACAACATCCCCCGGGTGAAGAGTGATCGTTTCCTGCTCATATTCCATGCCCTCAAATATTCCGGCTGCAACGCCCAGTGCGCCGTCAAGCTCAATAAGCTTATCTGCGATAACATACGGATGATTATGTCCCGCATTGGAATATGTCAGCTGGTGAGTTTTCGGATCATACACCGCGGCAAAGGTCGTGATGAACATACCGTTCGGGTTCTGCTCTGCAAGGGTATTATTATATTCTCTAAGCATTCTTGAGGGTGAATAATCATGCAGCGCATACTGATGAAGCAGGGTGATCGCCCTTGACATGAACAATGCCGCTGATATTCCCTTTCCGGATACGTCTGCTACACAGATAAATACCCTGCCGTCGTCGAATACCTGATAGTCGTACAGATCGCCGCCCACATTCTTCGCCGCGTGCATACAAGCATTGATGCTGACTGAACCGTTTTCATAGCTTCCGGGCTTGAGCAGTCCTGTCTGGATATTCCGGGCAATGTCAAGCTCTGCTTCCTGAGTATGCTTTTCTTTATTAAGGCTGTCGATGCTCGTGATATATGAGTTTATCTCCTCGGTCATCAGATTGAATGAACGGGACATCTCTGCCAGTTCGTCATTTCCCCTGACCTTCAGCTTTTCTACTCCCTTATCACGGTCAGAAACAAAATTCTTCATGCGGCTGCTTATCCTCCTGACTGGTCCGTTGACTCTCAGATAAAACACAATGAAGATCGCAAGGGTAAGCATAAATGTAAATATCAGGTCATATGTAGCTGTTGAGAAAAACCTTTGACGGGATTCTTTCATGACCGCCGAAAAGGATACCTCTGCGCCTATCAATATCGGCTTATCGCGTTTTACGATCTTATAATTGGTATAATCATATTTATCTTTTGAAATGCTGTAACAGGTTATCGTGTCATCAAGCTCTGTTTTCTCATGAACGATAAAGCTATTCTCTTTGTTCCTGTATGCCTGTATCTGAGCATCACTGACCGTTCCCTGCACCACAACTCCCGCATAGCGTGATTTTTTTACTATCTCCGCCGCATCTTCACCAAAGCCGATAGCAAGATATTTTTCCGATCTTTTATCTATATCGACATCTAAGGCGTAAATATATGTTACTCCCCATGTCTCGCACATCCTGCTTAACTCCAGACCGTATTCATACTGGTCGTTTTCGCTGTCTTCATCAAAATATCTGAACATCTCCGATACTGTTAATGATGTACTTTCGGTCAGCTTTGATACGGTCTTCAGATTTGAGTCATAGATCGTGCGGTATGAAATATAAAGCTGCACAAGCTCACAGACAAGAACGACCGGAATAAGGATCAGGGCAAGCTTAAAAAATATTGATTTTCTCATATGAAACCCTCTGTGGTTGAATAATTCAGGTTATTGATATGAACTGCCGGCTTAATCTTTTTATATATTTCACTCGATAGTCAGCACCTTGTCAAATCCGGTCAGGCTGATGATCGTGCTGACGTTTTTATTCAATCCCCGCAGCACAAGCCCGTCCTTTGATGACATTGCTCTGTGTACATAGACAAGAACTCTTATTCCTGCTGATGAAATATAATCGACCTCTTTCATATCGAAAATGACTTTATCTGCCTGCGGCTCGATTTCCTTGAAGGTCTGCTCCAGCTCCGGCGCAGTAAGGGTATCAATACCTCCGCTTATCTTGATCGTGTAAGCCCCGTTTGCTTTTTTTACTTCTGTTGTCATAACAAATACCTCTTTTCTGAAATTTTTATTCTGATATATCACCAACATTCCACGCAGGCTCACGGCAGAATGTCAGAATGCTCATCATTCCTGATTATGCGGGAATAAATCAGATTTTTTTATGCATTATGTTATATTATACATCACAAAGCGTACAAAAGCGTTACAAATAACACTTGATTTATCTCTAATATAGAATTGTTACAAAAATTTAATATTTTATCATGGTAGTGAAAGGGGCTGCCGCTTTCGTAGTGCGGCAGCCCCGGGATTTTTTTATTCAGCTTTATATTGTAATTTGGCGGCAGTCAACTCGCCCCAGGTGTATTGCTCCATATAATCTCCCCGGTAGGCATTGACCGCATCGGTCTCTCCGTCAAGCAGGCGGAAATAATCACAGTCTATCAGATCCTTACGGATCGCCCATTGATTATGCTTTCTTACGAATATATCTTCCATTCCGATGGAGATAAGTGTATTCCGCAGATCCTGTGTCAGTGCGCGGAGATACTGCTTTGCGCCTTTTGTATTGCTTTCGCCCTCCCACATTGCGGCGATTATCTCTTCCCCATTGCATACGGCGCCGTTCCGATCCACAAGAAAAGCAAAAAGCTCCCTTGTTTTCGAGCGCTTGAATATCAGCGGATCACCATGCCAGAATACCTGAAAGCTGCCGAAGCATCTGACCTGGAGTTTTTCCTGCGATCCGGCGCTTTCCTCCGTGAGGCCAAGGAATGCCAGCTCCTCGCTGATACGTTCCGCTGCGGCGGGTTTCAGAATATAACCGTCAGCGTGAATACGGTATGCTTCTACGGCATACTGCGGATCCTCTGCGACAAAGATCATCTTCGTCCTTGGTGAAAGCTGCCTGAGCTTCACCGCAAGCTCCAGACCGTTTGCTCCGTTTCCAAGCTCAATTTCCGAAAACAGCACATCCGGATATTTCTGCTCATCTGTTATCATTCTGAGCAGCGCTGCAGAATCATCAAAGCCAATGATCTCCGCTTCCGGCTTTGCTTTTTTTATTGCGCTTTGCAGGCGGCTGAGCATAGCTGGTTCGTTATCTATTGCAAATATAAGCATATATCTTTCTCCCTGGAATAATAATTACCGCAGCCATACCATATCCGGATATTGTTCCGATCATCAGACTGACATCGCATCAGCATATCCGATTCTCCGTATTACGTATCAGGATATACTGACACAGCTGCATTCCATCAATTATCCTCTATGACCTATTATATCTGAACATTCCGCCAAATGCAAGAGCCGACGCCGGCAGCCGGCGCGCCGGCGTGCCGCCGGTGTCATGTTCGCGTTGTAAGTTATGACCATGCAAGGCTTTTTCCTCGCGATTGTAAGATAATTTATT
>ONNU01000123.1 GCA_900319255.1 uncultured Eubacteriales bacterium | reverse complement strand
GGGTTCGCTCCACGTGGGTGGGTTTTATCGGATTTCTGCTTTCTGTCCAACGCGCGGAGGATCGGTTTTGTAAGTTGATTCGGGATTTTACCTTCTCAGTCATATGATTTACTGTATGCATCAGAAAGCTTCTTTAGTAAAGCTCCTGACAAAATCAACTCTTAGTCATTAAAGCCCGGCTTGCCATGGGGGTTAAGGAAAGGGGTTTCCACCTTTTGTCCCACCAAAGTAGAAATACTAATGAAGTATGCCTCAAGGCATTAAAGCGGAACAGCAATTTCATTTTGCCACATTATTTCTTTTCCTCAAAAAGCCCCAGTATCTCGTTCAGCTCAGCTATTACCTGACCCTGATCGAGCTGTTTGTTGTATTCGTGATAGGCATAGAAATTCCCCATGATCTGGAAGGTTATGCGTATATTTACCCTGATGTCATCCTTCAGCTCCGGGTGCAGGCTGAACAATGTGTTCTTTATCTCACGGTTGATACATTCCGGCAGCTTTGAAAACTGGGAATCTCCGAACAGGATACTGACAATACTGCTGTTGGCGTAATATCCTGTGAAGATCTCCATGTTCGCCTTGATGGGATCGGCAAGCATCTGTCCCGGGTCGCTGAGATAGCCAAGTATATCCTTTATGGTGTTCAGCTGCAGCGTTTCCGACAGATCGTATATATCCCGGTAATGAAGATAAAAGGTAGCCTTGCTGATCTCGGCAAGCTCACACAGCTCCTTGACCGTTATCCTCTCAAGGGCTTTTTTTGATCTCAGCTGCAAAAATGCGTTGTAAATATTCCGTTTTGTTTTTTTCTCTCTCAGATCCATAGTATTCTCCTTGTCAATTATTGAATATAGTCAATTAATTTACTGTAGACAAAAAATGTAAATTGATTTATTATCTTAACATGATATACTAATTATAGAACACAGGAAGCCTCCCGTCAACGGGCAGCGCCAGCGTGACGCTGAACCCATGTTCGCGGAATCGCTTTGCATACGCTGCGCTCGTTATGGTGACCAAAAGTTCCTGAGTCGCGGTTGTTAGTTGGCTCTTAAGCAAACATATCTTGCTTAAGCCAGGTTGGTTGTAAAATCCCGGAATTATTTTACACCAACAGCCGAAGGCGGCGCCAGCTCAAAGCAAAAAAGGTCAGGGCTGCGTGTTATTGGTGGATGATCGAGGGGAAATTAATTTCCCGGGAAGACAGGAAAACATCAGATGCTTTTGCATCGCCGGATTATTAAGGAGGAGCAAATATGGATTTTCATGGCTTTTACACTGGACAGATCTTTGACGCTTACGAATGGATGGGCGCTCACTACAGCGAAAAAGAAACGACCTTCCGCACCTTTGCGCCCCAGGCAGGCAAGGTGGAGCTTATCCTCAACGGTAAGACTATACCTATGAAAAAGGCTTACAACGGTCAGTTCTATGAGGCTGTAGTCAAGGATGCAAAGCCCGGAGATGAATACGAATACCGCATTTATTCATCAGGCAAGGCAGTTGACCACTGTGATCCCTACGGCTTTCTCATGCAGAGACGCCCGGATCATAAGTCCATCGTACATTCTCTTGACGATTACAAATTTGACGATGCCGCATGGATGAAAAAGCGCTCCGATATGAAAAGCAAGCCCCTGAATATATACGAGCTTCACGCAGGCTCCTTCCGCAAGCCTGCAGGTGAAAGCGATGAATGGTACAATTACGAGCAGCTGGGGGATATGCTTATTCCCTACATGAAGGAAAACGGATATAATTATGTGGAGTTCCTTCCCCTGTGCGAGCATCCCAGCGATGAAAGCTGGGGCTACCAGACCACCGGCTACTATGCCCCCACAAGCAGATACGGTACTCCCGAACAGCTGAAAAAGCTTATCGACAAGCTGCACCAGAACGATCTCGGCGCAATACTTGATTTTGTTCCGGTACATTTCGCAGTGGATCAGTACGGTCTTTTTAAATATGACGGCTCTGCGCTTTATGAGTTTCCCAGCAATGATGTGGGCATGAGCGAATGGGGCAGCTGCAATTTCATGCATTCAAGAGGCGAGGTTCGCTGCTTCCTCCAGTCCTCAGCTAACTTCTGGCTCAAGGAATATCATTTTGACGGTCTCCGCATGGACGCTATCAGCAGGATAATCTTCTGGCAGGGCGATGAAAGAAGAGGCGTAAACGGAAACGCTCTTGATTTTGTCAAGACCATGAACAGCCGCTTAAAGGAGCTTAACCCCGGCTGTATGCTTATTGCAGAGGACAGCACAAGCTATGCAGGCATCACAAAGGAAATATCAAAGGGCGGTCTGGGCTTTGATTATAAATGGGATCTGGGCTGGATGCATGATACGCTGGAGCTTTTCGAGCTTGCACCGGAAAAGCGTCCCGAAAAATATCACAAGCTTACCTTCTCAATGATGTATTTCAGAGATGAAAGCTACCTTCTCCCCCTTTCCCATGACGAGGTAGTACATCTGAAAAAATCCATCGTCAATAAGATATACGGCACAGACGAGGAAAAGCTTGCGCAGGCAAGGGCGCTTTATATGTACATGATGGTACATCCCGGAAAGAAGCTCAATTTCATGGGCAACGAGCTTGGTCAGCTTCGCGAGTGGAGCGAAAAAAGAGAGCTTGACTTCTATCTTCTTGACGAGCAGCCACATAAACAGTTCAACGATTATATGAAAAAGCTTTTCAGGATCTATCTCGACAGCCCTGCGCTCTCCGAATACGATTATGAAAAGGAAGGCTTCCAGTGGGCTGACTGCTCACAGGAGCAGAAAATGATCTATGCAATAAGAAGATCAGGCAAAAATAAGGAAATGCTGGCTCTGTTCAATCTTGGAAATAAGGCTCAGATCGGATATGAGCTTGAGCTTGAGGATGCAAAGGACATGGAGCAGATCCTTGATTCAGACAGCAGTGAGTTCGGAGGCAGCAACGGCAGCAGCTTTGCATTTGAAAAGGGCGTTCTTCGCACCACCCTTGCGCCATACTCAGCGATGCTTTTTGAAATAAAAACAGCGTAAGTAATATTATAAGCGGCGGCGGAACACTCCCCCGCCGCCTTGTGTTTTCAAAGATATTTTAAAGAAAAACTCAAATACAGATGACAAAACAAAAATAATGTAGTATAATAATTTCTGTCAGCGCAGACCGGTAATGCGCAGGAGACCGGGCGCGCATCGGTAAATGCCTGCGGTCGTTATTGAAAGGAAGTAAAAAGAAATGAATAACTTTGAAAAGACACAGCCTCATTACCTCAAGGAATATTCAAAAACGATCGAAGAGTATCTGACGATCGGACGTCCTGTCAGCGAGCCTGTTCTTAAATATGATGAAAAAGCTGCCGCTCCTGATTATATCGAAATGAGCGACCAGGGTCTGGAGATCCTGAAGGAATTCTTCCCTCTTGCCAATATCACCGGCACCCCCGAAAAAGCTCAGAAAAAGAACTGACCGATACATAACACCCCACCGGGCCTGCTCTATTCTTTCATCTCCACATCTATAATCTGTAAACTCCTTTAGTTGTTCGTGTAAAATAATTCTGGGAGTTTTCGTTGGAGCCGGCTGAGGATTATTTTATTCCCCCTTACCATCCAAGTATAACACGCGGGAACGAAAGTAAAGCATTGTCAGACCTGCCCCCGCGATTTTGGGTGCAGCGTCGACGCTGCCCTTTAGTTAGTTATGCTGGCTTGACAAAAGAGATGAAATGTGTATATAATAGAGTATACAGAATATCATTAAAAACTGTGAAGGAAATAAGATGCATTTTTCCATGCAAAGAGAGCTGCCGGATGGTGTAAGGCAGCGTTGGTGAATGTATGTATAGCTCATTCCGGAGTTGATCGTCTGATAACGTAGGACGGTACGCATTGCAGCGTTAAAGGCAGAAGCCTTGTCAGAGGCTTGTTGAGGGGCGTATGAATGCGCCTGAACTTGGGTGGTACCACGGGCATTATGCTCGTCCCTTGTCTTATGCGGACAGGGGACGGGCTTTTTTATTTACGAAATCAAGGAGGAAATAATCATGAATGAAGGATTTAAGAAGTATGTTCCTTTTCAGCAGATAAAGCTGGAAAACAGGGAATGGCCTGACAAAACCATTACTAAAGCGCCGGTCTGGTGCAGCGTTGATCTTCGTGACGGAAACCAGGCACTGGTGGATCCCATGAATCTTCAGCAGAAGCTGGAGTTTTTCCACGCTCTTGTTGATATGGGCTTCAAGGAGATCGAGATCGGCTTCCCGTCCGCAAGCGAAACTGAATATGAGATCTGCCGCGAACTCATCGAGGGCGGACACATCCCCGATGACGTTACCATCCAGGTTCTCGTTCAGGCAAGAGAGCATCTCATCAGAAAAACCTTTGAGGCTGTAAAGGGCGCCAAGAATGTTATCGTGCATTTCTATAACTCCACCTCTACCCTCCAGCGTAAGGTGGTTTTCAAAAAGGATATGCAGGGTATTATTGATATCGCTGTAGAAGGCGCTAAGCTCATCAAGGAGCTGATAGATAATTATGACGGCGATACAAACTTCCGTCTGGAGTATTCTCCCGAAAGCTTCTCCGGCACAGAAGTGGAAAATTCCGTTGCCATCTGTGAGGCTGTTATGGATGTCCTCAAGCCTACAAAGGAAAACCCCATTATCCTCAACCTCCCCAATACCGTTGAAATGTGTACTCCGAATACCTACGCAGATCAGATAGAGTATTTTATCAAGCATATAAAAAACCGTGACTGCGCTATCATCAGCCTGCATCCTCATAATGACCGAGGAACCGGCGTTGCCTGCGCTGAGCTGGCTCTGCTGGCAGGCGCTGACAGAATCGAGGGCACACTCTTCGGCAACGGCGAACGTACAGGCAATCTGGATATCGTTACCGTTGGTCTTAATATGTATACCCAGGGCATCGACCCCGGTCTGGATTTCAGCGATCTGCCCAGATACAGAGAGATCTATGAGCGCTGCACAAAAATGAAGATCGGCGAGCGTCAGCCCTATGTGGGAGATCTGGTGTTCACCGCATTCTCAGGCTCACATCAGGACGCTATCAAAAAAGGCTTCGATTATGTCAAGGAAACCGGCAGCGATAAATGGGAGATCCCCTATCTTCCCATCGACCCCGCAGATGTCGGCAGACAGTACGAGCCTATCATCCGCATCAATTCACAGTCAGGTAAGGGCGGCGCTGCATTTATCATGCAGGATACCTTCGGCTATGAGCTTCCCAAGGCAATGCATCCGGAATTCGGTTCACTTGTCAAGGCTGAATGTGATAAGCTGGGCAGAGAGCTTTCAGCAGATGAGCTGATGGAGGTATTCAACCGCAATTACATCAATAACGAGCAAAGACTCTGGCTTGTAAAGCATATAATAACCAATGTGGGCGCAGATGAGGCTACATTCAGAGGCATCATCCATCTTGTAAAAGCCGATAAGGATATCGAGATCTACGGCGAGGGCAACGGTCCTATCGACGCTTTCTTCAACGCCCTCAAATCAGTAGGCATCAACGGCTTTACCTTCGTTTCCTACAGCGAACACGCAATCTCACAGGGCTCGGATTCCAAGGCTATTTCATATATCCAGCTCAAGGATCCTATGGGCAAAAATATCTTCGGCGTTGGTATCTCACACGGTATATTCAAAGCTTCAGTCCGCGGAATACTCTGCGCTATCAACCGTTCCGGCGAGGAGCTTATCGTAAACGGCGAAACACTCTGATAAAGCATTTATGACAATGAAGGCTGCCGGGGATCAAAAGGACGAAATAAAATCCTCGGCAGCATCATATAAATGCTCGGGATAAAGCTGCTCCTGACAGATCAGCTCAAAAAATTCCGTTATCCTGTCAAGCTCGGGCGAGATATCATCAATATGCTCACTATAGCCCTCCCCGTAAATCCCGATGCCGTACACAGTGACCTTCCCGTATTCTTCCGAAATATAACCTGTACCGGTCAGATAATAGGTATAGCTTCCATTTGTTTTCTTCGATATAATTTTTCTCTTCATATATTTTCAATTCCTCATCATATACATTTTGCCGGCTTGCATATATCATTATATTCACTTTCTCTGTGTAATTCAATCCGCCGGAAGTATGTGATTTTTGTGAAATATAATTTCTTTTTTGCATAAACACAGAAGCTCGTCCCCACGCAGGTGCAGATAAAAGCAGAATATACGATACTCAGATAAGAATGGGGAAGCCTTTTTTCGGGCTTCCCCTATTCAGAAATACATATGAAACGGAGGCGGTAATATGTCAATGGATAAAAAAGAGCTTCTGAAAGACCTGGAAAACCAGTGTCTTGACTGTAAAAGATGCGGTCTTTGCAGAGGCAGGAATAATGTTGTTTTCGGTGTGGGTAATCCCGAAGCCGAGGTCATGTTCATAGGCGAAGGACCAGGCGAACAGGAGGACTTGCGCGGCGAGCCTTTTGTCGGTAAGGCAGGGATACTCCTTGATAAGATGCTCACCGCCATTGACCTTGACCGCAGGAAAAACATATATATTGCAAACATTGTAAAATGCCGTCCTCCCCAGAACCGTGATCCCCAGCCGGAAGAACAGGAAATGTGCATTGCATGGCTGCGCCGTCAGTTTGCGATAATACGTCCGAAGATAATAGTGTGCCTTGGAAGGATCGCCGCTGCAAGGATAATCAAGCCTGATATAAGGATAAAGCGCGAGCATGGTATGATTATCAAAAAGGGCGGGGTAATGATGATGCCGACGCTTCATCCGGCAGCGCTGCTTCGCAATCCGGGTGATAAGCCGGGAGCTTTTGAGGATTTTCTGAAGCTGCAGAAGCTTATGGAGGATATGGAGCTGTATTGAAGCAAAGAGGTTAGCACACAAGCTGTAAAAGTTTCGCCAGCCTTTACAAAGGCTGCAGGGGTCCAGGGGGCAGAGCCCCATGGTCGCACGCCGCAGCGTGCGAAACACCC
>ONNU01000152.1 GCA_900319255.1 uncultured Eubacteriales bacterium | reverse complement strand
TCGTGGTTCAGCGTAAAGCTGCCGTTTTCATATTCCGCAAGATACCACAGTCCGCAGTCAACTACCTCTTTGGCTATTTCCACCGTGTCATCTGTCTTTATGCCCCAGCCTGTAGGACAGGGGGCAAGAATATGAATGTATTTTGTGCCTCTTATGCTTTTGGCTTTTTCGACCTTTCGCATGAAGTCATTAAGATAACCCACACTTGCGGTTGCCGCATAGGGGATGCCATGAGCGGCTACGATCTCAAACATATTTTTCTTCTGTTTAAGATTGCCGTGTATATTCTTTCCGGCAGGGGTCGTAGTTGTCCTTGCGCCGAAGGGTGTAAGGGAGCTTTTCTGTATGCCCGTGTTCATATACGCTTCGTTATCGTAACAGATATACAGGATATCGTCATTCCTGTCTATCGCGCCTGACAAAGCCTGCAGTCCGATATCAGCTGTGCCGCCGTCCCCTGCAAAGCCTACGGCATGGAAATCTGTTATTCCCTGCGCGCGGAGTCCGGCTTCAACACCGGTAAGCATTGATGCTGTGCCGGCAAAGGTGGAGATTATCGCATTATTGCCGAAGCAAAGCTGCGGGAAATTGAAGCCTACCGCTGACATACAGCCCGCAGGTATCACAGCGATGGATCTTTCGCCAAGAACCTTCAGCGCTATCCTCACCGCAAGACTTCCGCCGCAGCCTGCGCAGGCCTTATGTCCGTAGAAAAATTCCGTTTCATTCAGCGTTTTTGCATTAACTGCCACTTTGTCCACCTCCGATGCCGATAAAATACACGCCTGTTTTCTGCTGTTCAAGCTCGCTGTATATTTCCTCTATTTCTCCGGCTGAGATATTCTTTCCCCCGAGACCTCCGATATAATCTGACGAAGGGATATTTATTCCTGCCTTATGAAGAGCGGAATTTACATTGGTATAAACTGTGCCCTCGCTGCCGAAGGAGATATCCTTTTCAAGCACTGCGACTGCCCTTGCATTTCTGACAGCTGCGGCGATCTCCTCATCCGGGAAGGGACGCAGGTAGCGAAGTCTGAGCAAGCCGACCTTTTTGCCCTCATTGCGAAGCTTATCCACTGTTTCACGCACAAGCCCTGATATACTGCCCAGTGTTATCAGGATATATTCGGCATCATCTGTACGGTAGCCCTCTGTCAGACCGGTGTACTGTCTGCCGAAGATCTCTGCAAAACGGCTTTCAGCCTCCTTGATTATTTTCTTTGCATTCAGTATGCCTGTATGCTCCTTATATTTAAAGATGAAATTGCTGTCGGGTCCTGCGGAGAAGCCAAGGTTTTTCGGCTGCTCAAAGGACATCTTATTCTCCGTTTCAAAGGGCGGCAGGAATTCATCTGCCTGCTCCTGAGACGGAACATCAACAACCTCATATGTATGCGTCAGCACAAAGCCGTCAAGGTTTGCCATAAAGGGTGTGCTTACGCTTTTATGTTCTGCTATGTAAAAGCTTTGCAGCGCAAGATCAAGGGCTTCCTGAGCGTTTTCAGCGTATGCCTGGATCCAGCCGCTGTCAAGCTGGGAGATCGAATCTCTCTGGTCGCCGTAGATATTCCACGGAAGTGCTGTGGAACGGTTTGCATCCATCATTACTATGGGAAAGCGTCCGCCTGCTGCATAGGGAAGACATTCTGCCATATAAAGCAGTCCCTGGGATGAGGTCGCTGTAAACGCCCTTGCGCCCACTGAGGACGCTCCCATTGCACAGGACAGGGCTGAATGCTCGCTTTCCACATGGATGAATTCAGCTTTCAGGCTGCCGTCCTCCACAAACTCCGAAAGCTTTTCTACAACTATCGTCTGGGGAGTGATGGGATATGCGGAGATTACCTGAGGTCTTGCAAGACGGATACCGTATGCAAAGGCTTCGTTGCCTGATAAGAATTTTTTAGCCATCCTTTTCCGCCTCCATCCTTATTGCTCCGGGTCTGCATATCTTTTTACAGATGCCGCAGCCCTTGCAGAAGTCATAATCTATCGCTGCCTTGCCGTCCTTTTTGTATATAACACCATCCGGACAGTATAGATAACAGTTAAGACAGCCTACGCATTTCTGCGGGTCTATCACCGGTCTGACATTGCGCCAGCCTGCGTTTTTCGTTACAAGATATCCTGCTTCATAGGAGGTAGTCTCCGGTATTTCATCAAATGATGCGGGGATCTTATCTCTCAGATAGGGTTTCACGCTTTTACCTCCTCATATGCTGCCCTTACGGCGGCTGTGTTTTTTGCCGACAGTCTTTCAGGCATCGAAAGCTCTATCGCTTTGCAGATATCCTCCACAGAAACAACTCCGCCTGCCGCTGCGAGTACGCCAAGAAGTATGGTATTGGTTATCGGCAGCCCGAGATATTTCTCTGCTATGCTGTCCGCGTCTACGGTTATCACAGAGGGGGAGTCTATCCTCTTTCTGGTATTGAGAAGGATCCTTCCGCCCTCCTTCAGCTCCTGAAGGGCTGCATCGGTATACAGCGTATCATCAAGGAATATGCTGAAATCCGCTTTCTTTACCTCGCTGCGGTTGCCCACAGGCTTTGTATCAAGCTTTGTGAAGGCTCTTATGGGCGCTCCCCTGCGCTCGGGACCGAAGGACGGAAAGGCAAGGGCATATGCTCCGTCATTGAATGAATACGCTTCTCCGAGAAGTCTTGCGGCGGTGAAGGCTCCCTGGCCTCCCCTGCCGTGCCATATTATTTCAGTCATTGTCTTTCCTCCTATACCTTCCAGCGAAGCAGGAATTTCTGTATCCTGTTGAATATAAATGAAATGATCACTATCACGATTCCCACAACTATCAGACCGACTATCGTTCTTGTATAATCACCGAAATCGGAATAATTCTTTATGTAATAGCCAAGTCCGCTCTGAGCGCCTATCATCTCCGCTGAGGTCAGCAGTACAAAGGATACCGTCAGACCCTGATTGCAGCCTATGAAGATCTGCTGGAGGGATGCGGGAAGCATTATAGAAAACAGCATTGTGAATCTGTTGACATTAAGCACCTTTGCGGAATCTATGGTCTTTTTTTCTACGTTCATCACGCCGCTCATGGTTCCTCCCAGCACAGGCCAGAAGGTCGCAAGAAAAATTACGAATACTGAAACGCTGCGGAAGGTGGGAAGCAGCGCGATGCCGTAGGGTATATATACGATCGGCGGTATTGCGCCGAGAAACTTTGAAATGTAGGTCGCAGCTCCTCCGAGCCTTGCGCTCCAGCCGAGAAAAAGTCCCAGCGGAACTGCTATTATTATCGCCAGCAGATAACCCTGCAGTATGATCCCCACAGAGCTTTGGATATTGACAAGGATCTTGTCATAATCCTCCACTGCCTGCCAGAACACCTTGCCCGGGGGCGGGAAAAGCGCCGGCTTTAAAATACTGAATTTTGCTGTTGCCAGCGTCCATGCGATAAGCAGTCCGTAGATAAAGGCTACTATATCAACAAAAAGATTAAGTGACGCAGGCTTTTTGATAAGAGCTGAAATGATCAGCGTCAGCACCTCTACTCCTATTACAAACCATATCGCATAGCCTGCATAGGTCTCAGTGGTAAGCTTATCGGGGATGAGCTGTATCAGTAAAAACACAATAAACAATCCATGAACAACTCTCAGATATCTTTGCTTTACCGTCATTACAGCACCACCTCCTCGCCGCCGATCTTTTCGGCAATATCACTGTAAAACAGAGCAAGAAGCTTGTTTCTGAAATTTGTATACTCCTTAGTCTGCACAAGCTGTCCGCGGTTTCTCGGACGCTCAAAGGGGACATCTATCTCCCTGAACACCTGTCCGGGATTCGCTGTCATCATCACTATCCTGTCGGAAAGCAGGATAGCCTCGTCTATATCGTGGGTGACGAATACAACGGTCTTTCTGGTCTTTGTACCGTCGCCCTCCCAAAGCTCCAGAAGAAGCTCCTGGAGGATAGTGCGGTTTTTCGCATCTATCGCTCCGAAGGGCTCATCCATGAGCAGGATATCCGTATCCATCGCCAGCGCTCTTGCGATTGCAACACGCTGCTGCATTCCGCCGGAGAGCTGGGAGGGATATTTATTCTTGAATTGCTCAAGCCCTACCTTTTCGAGAAATTCATCAGCTATTTTAAGACGTTCAGACCGGCTTGCCTCCTTATTGACCTGCTTGATCCCGAACGCCACATTCTTTCTTGCGGTCATCCAGGGGAACAGTGAATAGTGCTGGAATACAACTCCGCGGTCTGTTCCTGTTCCGCGTATTGGCTCGCCGTCTATCAGTATCTCACCGGCGGTGGGGGAATTGATACCCTCGAGGATGCTGAGCAGAGTGCTTTTTCCGCAGCCGCTGGATCCGATGATACTGACAAATTCGCCTTCCTCAATCTTGAAGCTCACGTCCTTCAAGGCAGTAAAGCTTTTTTTCTTTTCGACATAATCGACTGTCAGGTGACTTATCTCTATTTTACTCATAATTCCTTCATCTCTAATCTCATATCTCATTCTCTGTCTTTTCCCTACGGCAAAGGACAGGGATCATTCAAATTCATCGAAATGCTTCTGCAGCTCTGCATAGATGCTGTCATCGGGGTTTTCCTTGATAAGGCTTGCAAGAGCATTCTTATATATCTCTGTATTATAAAGCTTGTCGATATCGTAATCCTCGGTATAGCCAAGCTCTACGATAGCATTTTTAAGAGCGACTGTGCCCTGCTTGTCAGGATCGGGAACGGATGTGCCGTAGCCGCCGTAGACCTCAGTGTTGATAAGAGCTTCGTCAATGTCGATGTACTTCTTTACATCCTTTACTGTCTGATCCTTATTCTCCTGTGTGAACTTATATGCCTTGATAAGCGCTCTTTCAAATGCGTTGTAGGAATTCGGGTATTTGCTCAGAGCCGCAGTTGCTGCGACCTGACGGCAGCAGGGCTGATTCTGGAGAAGGGGCTCCTCTGAGCAGCGGTATACTATCTTATAGCCCTGGCTTTCAGCAAGTGATGTATAGGGTGAATATGCTGAAACGGCGTCAATGCTGTCATTCTGCAGCGCGTTATATGCGTCCTTCTGGCTGTCAAAGTATACGATATTTACCTTGTCCTCGCCTTCGCCTATTGCAATGCCCTTGTCCTTGAGAAGTATCTGAAGCTCAGCGTCCTGTACGCTGTTCTTTACTGATGCTACGTTTCTTCCCTTGAGGATGGAAACATCCCATTTGTCAAGACCTTCGACAAACTCAGGCTTGATAACGTAGCCGTGACCGTTTGTCATCTCGCCGCCGAAGATCGTCAGGTCATGTCCCTGGCTCTGGAAGGTAAGCGATGGTACTGAACCAATGAAAGCAACGTCAAGCTTGTCGGATTCAAGTCCTGTTGCAAGCTCGGATGCTGATGAGAACAGTGTAAGGGTTACATCAAGACCTTCCTCTTCAAAGTAGCCCTCCTCCTTTGCTACGAAGCCGAGAAGATGAGCTGTGGAATTAAGATGTCCGAGATTGAAGCTGGTCTTTTCAAGAGCAGGCTTTTCCTCATTTGCAGAAGCGTCTGATGATGACTGATCTGCGGATGAAGCAGGCTCTTCGGATGAAGCTGTCTTTGACTGGTCGGCTGTTGAAGCAGCCTTGCTTTCTTCGGTTGATGTGTTATTGTCTGAGGTATTGCAGCCTGCAAGGGCTGTGAGTGCAAGCGCAGCTGCGATAATTGCAGCAGAGATCCTGTATTTTGTATTTCTTTTCATTGTATATTTTCCTTTCATTTATAGCTTTGTTTATTTATTCGCCGCAGCAATCCGGGACGCTGGAGAAATCCTTGCTCTCGTCCCTGCAGCAATCAGACTTTTCGTCATTTTTGCCGCTTTCCTTATCGCAGCAGCTGTTTTCTGAATTTTCTTTTCCGCTGCAGCAGTCAGACTCTTCTATGCTGTTTTCCCTGCAGCAGCTTTCATTTTCATGGCAGCATTCCTTTTCTGCCTGCGCCACAGATGCTCCTGAGGGGGTGTTTCCGGCATTTTCATTATCTGACTGCTTTGTACAGGCTGTCATCGCCGTAATTCCCAGCGCAACAGCAAATACCAAGGCTGTTATCCTGATCCTCATGTATGTTTCTTCTTCCTTTCTGTAAGCAGTCTTGCTTTGAAATGTATAGCATCAAGGCTGGTTCCGAGAACTATGAAAATTCCGGCGCCCACGCCTGCCTGCACAAGATTGGGGAGTATCTCCGCCGCTGCCGCTGTGACATCGTAGAGTATCGTATTCGCTGCGAAATAGCCTGCGAGGGTTACCAGCGTGGTAGGCAGAAGCATCAGAAGATTCGGTATGCTGATTATCCTCTGCGCTGCCGGCTTGTTCTTCAGCGCGTACTTTATCAGAAAGAAGGGAAGAACATTCAGCGCTTTGATTATCGCTGTGGGTATCGCCCACTGGGGATAGCCAGCCAGAAGATCTGCAAGCCCTCCGCCGATCGCCGCAGCCGCAAAACCAAGGGGTCCGGGAAGTACGCTTGCCGCCAGATATATCACACTGTCGCCTGCGTGAACATAACCGAGGGGAGCGGGTATTTTGATAAATGCTGTAGTTACTGTGATCAATGCTGCAAACATCGCTGTCAGTGCAGCATATTTTACATTTTCACCGGTGGATCTGTTTATTGTTTTTTCACTCATTTTATGTACACCTCCTGAAAAAATGGCGCAAAAAAAGGAAGTCAGAATCTGACTTCCCGGAAAAGTGAGAGAAAGAGCCTCACATTCGGAAAGCGCAGCAAGCCATAACGCAGAAAACTGCTTTCTGAGTCATACACATACAGTTATTCATACAGTTGCACATACAGTTGTTCATTACAGTCTTTGTTGTCATGATGCTTCCTCCTCACTCTGATATTTCGTCCATATTATTTTTTCAGGCTTACAGCTCTTTGAGCTACGCCTGTACCGGAGCCTGCCAGCGAAAGGGATATTTCATTATCGCTGAGAGGTTCGGCAACCACTAACTGCCGAACCATCAGGCAAAGGGAGACCTTAGCGGTTGCCTTACCGTAGGTTTCCGTTCCGATGTACTAATTATATCATCGTTTATTTGCTTTGTCTAATACCCTATTCATATAGTAGGTAATAGGTTTTGCCTATTACAGAATAAAAAAAGGCAGCAAAAAAAGAAGCCTGAAAGAGCCGCTGCTCCTCGGGCTTCCCTGGTTATACTATTCTCTATTCACTATTCACCATTCAGTATTCGTTATTCTCTGAGCCGCCACGGGCGGCGTTTCACCCCTCCACACACGCTGCGCATGCGGTTCCCCTGTCTTGCCTGCCGGCTCGGTCGGCGCTTCTGTACCCCAAGGGCACTTCCTTCGGGCGCATCGCAGAGGTCTCCACAGGACACCCCTTGTGGTTTCCACCTTTTGACTGACCAAAGCAGAAATACTAATGAAGTATGCCTCAGGGCATGAAAGCAGAACATCGTATTCTATTTCCACACGCAACGAAGATGTCAGCTTCACGGATTCAGGTAATAAATAATACTATGACCTCTCCCTTACGGCGTGACTCAGAGATTCCATTATTCATTCTTCAGTCATCCGCCAAAGACGGCGCTGATTCCTGATTCAAAACAATTCCACTTTCCAAATTCCAAATTCCAAATTCCATATTATCTAACCACTATAAAAAAACTAAATAATTTCAATAGCGTTCTTCCAGGCAATAAGCTCCCGCTCTTTGTCTGTGAGGTCAAGGCTCATAAAGCTTTTCACTTCATTTGCCGGATCCCATAGAGGGAAGTCTGTGCCGAATAATATCCGCTCTGCCCCGTATGCGCGGATATAACGCTTTACCTGCTCCGGGGGCAGGAACATCATTGTGCTGGATATGTCCAGATAACAATTCTTGTCCCTGAGTATCTCATATGCCTGATCAAAAAGCGACCATCCTCCGAGATGCGCTGCGATCACCTGCAGGCGGGGAAAATCATCCATTACTTTTTTAAGCCTCCGGGGATGGGAATAATCAAAGCGCTTGTCTCCGCAGTGAACAAGCAGGGGTATCCTGCCCTGGATAAGGTCAAATACTTCATAAAGCCGCCTGTCGTCAGTATTGAACTGCTGTGTGTCAGGGTGCAGCTTCAGACCCTGAAGTCCCGAGCTTAATATGAATTCCGCTTCCTGCATCAGATCCTCGCATTCCGGATGAAGCGTGCCGAAGCCGTAGAATTCCTCATGCTCCGCTGTCTGCTCGCGGATAAACATATTGATATGCCGCGCCTGCCCGGGCTTTGTCGCAACGGGCAGAAGCACAAAGCGGGATATTCCTGCCGCCTTGCCTGTATGCAGAAGCTCATGGGCTGTTCCGCAGCAGGCAGGCTTTATATTGTAGAAATCTCCCGTTGCCTGCGTCGCCTTTTCAGCGATCTTTTCAGGATATATATGCGCGTGAAAGTCAATTATCTCCAGCGGCGGGCCGCCGGCGCTGATTTCGCGTTCTGCTTCTATCGCTGAACAACTCTCGTCCCGCGATTCTACTTTATATTTTCTTGTACACATAAATATTTTTCCAATTCCTCAATATACATTTTTCCTACTCTGCTCAGGTGGATATTCTTCTTTGTGATATAGCCTATCTTCATTTTGCTGCCGGGATGCTCCTTGTCAGGCTCGTAGGGAACGGCTATATATTCTCCCCCGTTCAGCTCCTCGCAGATAATTCCTGAGCAAAGTGTATATCCGTTCAGCCCCACCATCAGATTGAGCATGGTGGCTCTGTCAGTAGCCTTGATGGTGCGGGGATAGTTATTATTGCTGAGGATCTCCTCGTCAAAATACATTGATCCGCTGCCGCCCTGCTCAAAGGACAGGCTCGGGTATTCGATAAGCTCCTCAAAGCGTATGCTTTTATTCTTTGCAAGAGGATGTCCCTTCCAGAGATATACATATGCGTCGCAGGTGATAAGCTCATGGAATTCAAGCTTGTTCGTGCGCATCAGCTTTGTCAGCAGCGGGGCGTTGAAATCACTCAGATACAATATGCCCACCTCGCTGATGAGGTTGCTCACATCATCAATGACCTTCTGGGTGCGTACCTCCCGCAGGGCAAATTCATATTCATCTGTGCTGAGCTTTTTTACCAGCTCCACAAAGCTTTTTACCGCAAAGGAATAATGCTGTGTGGAAACAGCGAATTTCTTTTTCAATGCACCGGAATCTCCGTATCTGTCAAGTATGTTCTCATACTGGCGGTACAGCTCACGGGCATTTGAAATAAAATCAAGACCTTCGCTTGTGAGTGTGACGCCCTTTCCGCTGCGGTGAAATATGGTGATGCCAAGCTCCTTTTCAAGCTCCCGGATGGATTCCGTCAGGGAAGGCTGGGATATATATAGCACCTCGCTGGCTTTATTGAAGGAGCCCTGCTCTGAAATGGTTATCGCATAATGTATCTGCTGTAATGTCATAGTACACCTTTATTCATATAGATTTTTTGTAAAATACCGGTCTCCCCGGTCTGGGAGTATTATTACGATATTGCCCCTCGCTCCGTCAGCGATAAGCTTTTTCGCCGCCGCAAGCGCTGCTCCGGAGGATGATCCGGCGATTATTCCTTCTGTCCTTGCAAGCTCCCTTGCACCCTCGAAGGCTTCGGTATCGGTCATCTTTACCACCTTATCCACAAGGGACATATCCATGGTATCTGCGATAAAATCATTGCCTATGCCTTCGATATCGTAATCTCCATGCTCTCCGCCGCCCATTGTGGAGCCTACAGGATCTGCAAGAACGCCCACAACGGAGCTGTTTTTCTCCTTGAGATACTTTACAACGCCGGAATATGTTCCGCCGCTGCCTGCTCCGGCTACAAGATAGTCAATATTACCGCCGAGGTCGTCATAGATTTCCTTTCCCGTTGTTTCATAATGTGCCAGGGGGTTTGCAGGATTCCTGAACTGCTCTAAGGTAACTGCACCGGGGATGGAGCTGCGGATCTCCTCAGCCTTTTTCCATGCGCCAAGCATACCCTCTTCTCTCGGGGTATTGATTATCCTTGCGCCCAGCGCCCGGAGAAGGGTCTGCTTTTCCTGGGAAAACTTTGTGGGGACTACGAATATGATATGATATCCCCTGTTCAGCGCAGCAAATGCTATGCCAAGACCTGTGTTTCCGGCAGTCGCTTCGACTATAACTCCGCCTTCCTTCAGGATGCCGCGCTTTTCAGCGTCCTCAATCATATATTTTCCGATCCTGTCCTTTACGCTGCCGGAGGGATTGAATAACTCAAGCTTTGCATACAGTCTGACGTCCTCCGGTAAATTCAGATGGCTGAGACGGACGATGGGTGTGTTGCCGATCAGCTGCTGCATATCATCATAAAGTGCCATGATCAACCCTCGCTTTCTTCGATAGCCTGAGCAATATCCGCAAGAATATCGTCAATGCTTTCGATGCCGATGGACAAACGGATAAGTCCGTCCGTTATGCCGACCTGCTGACGTACCTCATAGGGTATGGAAGCGTGGGTCATGCTTGCAGGATGGCAGACGAGGCTTTCCACGCCTCCGAGACTTTCTGCAAGGGCTACAAGCTTCAGGGATTTGAAGAACTTTTTGATATCATAGTTTTCATACAGCTCAAAGGAGATCATTGCGCCGCCGTTTTTAGCCTGTCTTTTATTGATCTCATAGCCCTGAGCCTCCGGAAGTCCGGGATAATATACATTCTTTACCGCCTTATGCCTGCTGAGGAATTCAGCTGCCTTTTCTGCATTTTCCACATGACGGTCAAGACGTACTCCGAGAGTCTTTATTCCGCGGATAAGCAGGAAGCTGTCAAAGGGACCCAGCACTCCGCCGGTGGAATTCTGGATAAACGCTATCTGCTTTGCAAGCTTATCGTCATTCACCACCACAAGTCCGGCTACCACATCACTATGACCGCCGAGATATTTTGTTGCGCTATGGATAACGATATCTGCCCCAAGCTCAAGGGGACGCTGCAGGTACGGTGTCATAAATGTATTATCCACTATAGACAGTATATCATATTTTGCCGCAAGACGCGAGACCGCAGCAAGATCTGTTACTGTAAGCAGCGGATTTGCGGGGCTTTCAACAAGTATCGCCTTGACTTCCTTTGTTATCTTCTTTTCAAGACTGCTGATATCGGTGGTATCCTCGATGGAATAGCTTATGCCGAAATGATTGAACACCTTATCAAGAAGTCTGAATGTTCCGCCGTAGACATTGCTGGAAATAATGATGCGGTCGCCTGTATGGAAAAGGCTGAGAACTGCTGTGATCGCTGCCATGCCGGATGCGAAGGCAAAGCCTGCCGTGCCGTGCTCAAGCTCAGCGATAAGGGCTTCCAGAGCTGCTCTTGTGGGATTGCCTGTGCGGGAATATTCCCAGCGGAATTCCTCGCCGAGTCCGCTCTGCTCATATGTAGATGTCTGATAGATCGGAACATTTACCGCCTTTGTATATTCATCTCCGTAAATTCCCCCGTGGATAAGGGCTGATTCTATGTTATTATATGCTGACATGATAATTACTCCTTTTCATTTTTTCTTTTATATTCACCTGATATTATTTTATGAATCAAAGAACTGCTGTCCGTCCTCTGTTACAAGGCGTCCGGTTTTGGGATACTTATAGATCTCCGGGTTTTCTTTGTTTTCCTCAAGATAGTCTGCAAATCTTTTTGCATACCATTTTGCCATTTCAAGATCGTGCATAATATAATGACCGCAGTTTTCAGGCTCTGTGCCGGGGACGCTTTCAGCGTTTTCCGCTGCTCTGAATGCATTGAGCAGAAGCCCGGATATCTGCGCAGGCTCACGGTTTCCCTTGAGTATCAGGTAAAAGCCTGTCAGGCAGCCCATAGGCCCCCAGTATATCACTTCATCCTTCCACAGGGGATCATTGCGAAGATATGTCGCTATGATATGCTCAAGGGAATGCATTGCTGCCGCGTCTATCGCAGGCTCCTTATTCGGTCTTGTAACTCTTATATCATATGTTGTGATCACGCTGTCCCCTACTCTGTCTGTACGGCTGGTGAAAACGCCGGGGATTATCCTTCTGTGATCCACTGAAAAGCTTGGTATCAGCTCCATGATCTCATCTCCTTATCAATGTACAATGTGTTTTTTCAGATCCTTTGCAAGGTCTGTTCTTTCCCATGGCAGATCAATATCGGTTCTTCCGAAATGGCCATAGGAGGCTGTCTGCGAATAAATAGGACGCTGCAGATCAAAGCGTTCGATTATCTTTTCCGGGCGAAGATCCACAAGCTCCTCTACTGCCTGTCTTATTTCCTCATCCGGCACTCTGCCCGTTCCGTATGTATTTACAAGCACCGATACGGGATGCGCAACTCCGATAGCATATGCAAGCTGTATCTCCGCTTTTTCTGCAAGTCCTGCCGATACGATATTCTTTGCAAGATATCTTGCGGCATATGCGGCGCTGCGGTCTACCTTTGTAGGATCCTTTCCGGAGAATGCTCCGCCGCCATGGGCTGCCGCTCCGCCGTAGGTATCAACGATGATCTTTCTGCCGGTGAGTCCGCTGTCACCCACAGGACCGCCGATAACAAATCTTCCGGTAGGATTCACAAGTATTTTATAATCATCGTCCCTCCACTTTTCCGGAAGTACCGGTCTGATAACATATCGGATAAGATCCTCTCTGATCTGCTCCTGTGTCACCTCCGGATCATGCTGGGTGGAAATAAGTATAGTATCTATGCCCACAGCTTCGCCGTTTTCATATTTTATGGATACCTGGGTCTTTCCGTCCGGGCGGAGATACGGGAGAGTGTTATTCTCCCTGACCTCCGTCAGCTTTCTTGAAAGCTTATGGGCAAGGGAGATCGCAAGCGGCATCAGCTCCTCTGTTTCATTTACCGCATAGCCGAACATCATTCCCTGATCGCCTGCGCCAAGGCTGTTTTCATCCTCTTCATCACCGCGGTTTTCAAGCGCCTCGTCAACTCCCTGTGCTATATCCGGCGACTGCTTGTCAATAAGCTGGATTATTTTTGCAGAATGTCCGTCAAAGCCAAGCTCCGGGCGGTCATAGCCGATGCTGTTGATGGTACGTCTTACCGTTTTTTCTATCTCAACATCAGCCTTCGATGATACCTCGCCTGCAAGCACTACTGTATTATTCTTTACCACAGTTTCAACTGCCACGCGGGCGTTTTTATCCTTTTTCAGATATGCGTCCAGTATTGAATCCGATATCATATCGCAGACCTTATCAGGATGACCCTTTGTTACTGATTCTGATGTAAAAATATAGTTTCCCATTTCTTTTTCTCCTTTTTCTTTTTATCTGATTATTTTTTTAAAGCTTGTATTGATACGGTTAAAATAGTATGTGATTTTTGCTTTTCTTCGCCGGGTTATATTTTGGGATTTCTGATTTATCAGTTTATGCCGGAAGGGGGATGGGTGGTGCCTGGGATATTCGCAGGGGGAGTTCTTTCGGTTTTGTCCGGCAACGAGGCTGGCAAAACTTTTACAATTTCTTTTCCCACTTTTACCTTTTTCCTCTTACCACAGACATAAAATGTATATTTTCAAACGCCTGTATCTCATCATCCCTGCCGTCAAAATATTTCTGCTGGATCATCTGCGGCGTTTCATGATCCTCCGTTTCAAAGCCGTTGCGGTCAAGCACCTCATTTATCTCCGGAAGCGAATATCCGTGAAGCATCCTTTCTCCTAACTTTTCGGTGATATCCGCAAGCGTTCTGACACGCTCGGAATTTCTTGCGGAAAGCGTTGTTTCATCCGGGTAATCAAAAACTATCCTGACCTGCGCTTTACAAAGCTGCGATATTTTTCTTATCGTCTGCTCAAAAACAGGCAGTGTCAGATAATATGAAACGCCGAGTATCGCAAAAAACGATGGAAGCTCCGGATCAAAGCCTGCTTTAAGCAGCTCCTCCCCCATATCGTCCTTTGAAAAATCTATCGGCACGAAGCTGAGGTTTTCCGGGATTATCCATTCAAGCTCTTTTATTCTTTCTCTTTTATATCTGCCCGTATCCGGGTGGTCAAGCTCAAATATACGGATATCGGGATCGCTGTTTCTGAAAGCAAAGGTATCCATGCCTGCGCCGCATATCACATACTGACATTTTCTGCCCTCTGATGCAAATTCATGCAGTTTCTGTTCTGCAAATGCAATGCGTGACAGCGGTATCGGGAATATATACCGGTTCAGAGCGTGAGTGATCCGCTTTGCTTCAAATTCAGGATGCTCTGTTATCCTTTCCGGCTCAAAGCCGTTTTGTATCAGCTGCCCGATCTCCTCGAATTCCTCCTTGCCCATCATATCGTAGGCAAGATAATCGTCAAAGATCTTTTTGCGGCCTGTATTTGAATGATATGCCCGGGCAAAGGAGCAAAGCTTTGCCGTTATGCTTTCCTGTGTTGCTATCATAAATAAACTTCCTTTCAAATCAAAAGAAAAAGCCGCCTGCGCTGCACAAGGCAGAACAGACGGCATGGCAGAAAACCTGTTTTTTAAGGTAAAACAAGGCGCGTCGGTATGCCGTCTGTGTCAGTACAACACATACAGCAGAAAAAGGGCGCAGCAACGCTGCCGGAAGCGAGAATTACGCTTTCAGCTGTAAGAATATTCATCTTTACATTGATGCTGCTGTAGTTTTTCATTTCAATTACCTCTTATCCTGTAAACATTGGTGTGGAGAGATAGCGCTCGCCTGTATCTGGCAGTATCGCTACTATTATCTTCCCCTTGTTTTCCGGACGCCCTGCAAGCTGCCTTGCTGCCCATACCGCAGCGCCTGAGGAAATACCTACAAGCAGTCCCTCTTTTCTGGCAAGCTCTCTTCCTGTTTCAAAAGCATCCTCGTTTGTTACCTTTATGACTTCATCATAGATATCGGTGTTCAGTGTTTCAGGCATGAAGCCTGCGCCGATACCCTGTATCTTATGAGGTCCGGGCTTTTCTCCCGACAGCACCGGCGAACCTGCCGGCTCAACTGCGACTATCTTTACATCCGGGTTGCGGGATCTGAGATATTCTCCCACGCCCGACACCGTTCCGCCTGTTCCCACACCGGCGACAAAGATATCGACCTTTCCGTCCGTATCCTCCCATATTTCAGGCCCGGTGGTATCATAGTGCGCCTTCGGATTTGCATTATTGGTGAACTGACTGGGAATGAAGCTATGAGCATTTGCAGCCGCCAGCTCCTGCGCTTTTTCGATAGCGCCCTTCATGCCCTTGACGCCCTCGGTCAGAACGACCCTTGCGCCGTAAGCCTTCAGCAGATTCCTGCGTTCAATGCTCATTGTTTCCGGCATGGTGAGTATTACCTGATAGCCTCTTGCCGCAGCGACCGCAGCAAGACCTATTCCGGTATTGCCGCTTGTAGGCTCGATGATTACGGAATCAGGCTTGAGGATACCCTTAGCCTCCGCATCCTCGATCATAGCCTTGGCGATCCTGTCCTTGACGCTTCCTGCGGGGTTGAAATATTCCAGCTTGCCGAAAATTCTGGCGCCGGCTCTTTTCTCTGTCTCAGTAAGCTCCAACAGCGGAGTATTACCGATCAGATCGGTTATTTTCCTGTAAGTTCTCATAGCTCATTCTCCTCAAAAATGATTGATTAAGTTAGTTAGTGAAAGAGTATTGGTCAAAAAAGTAAGATCAGATCCAGGTAAATTTCTGCATCAACATCGTTTTTGAGGCTTAATGATAATCATGGCAAGATCTCCTGTTACAAATTTCTATTACCTATGTAATTAGTAGGTTTTCTCGAAGGTATTATCTCATATAAACCCTTATTTGTCAAGCCCTTTGACAAATATATTTTATAGGATATTCCTATATCTGGTAATATGTTGTGCCTTTTTATAGCAGAATCTCAGCAAGATATCACGTTTTGTTTCCTGCTCCAATTGCGCTGACGGGTTGTTTTGTTGTATAATATTTTATATACGCTGACCGTGATTTTACGGGAGCCATGTATATTATTGTTCTGACACGCATTTTCCGCCCTGACAGTGCTGCCGGGAAACGGGAGCTGTCAGGCAGAGCACTTCCTGCCGTATGTAACAACAAAGCAAAGCTATTATATTTTATATTCAAAGGGAACCGTCATAATGAAAAAAGAACTTTACAAAGATGCTGAACTGGAGATCATCCGGTTCGATACAGATGATATTATTATCACATCAGACCCTACGCAAAAATTCAATGAAAAAAAAGAGCTTCCGATTGCGGGAAATAACACCCCCTGAGGCGCTTCTCTTTTGCTCTCTGCAATTATCCGGAGCCGCTTGCGGAACAGGAAACAGCCTTCATGCCGCAAAAGACCGCCGGCAATATCCTCGGCGCAGAGCCTGTCTCTGTACGGTGCAAACCGGAAAAGCGGAGGACTTTTCATCATCCCGCAGCAAAAACAGCAGATATGATACCTGACCACAAGATGATAAAGCCTGAATGGCACTGCTGTTATGTACGCTGTGATCAAAACAGAAATAATACTGACCGCCGCCTCCCGTGAAAAGGAAGCGGCGGTCTTACGTTTTATTACCTGAATCCGTGAAACTCAACGGCGAAAATATAAAAGAACACTGTATTCATGCAGATTCTTATACATTATTAAATATCAAATTCACCGAAAAGGGCAGTTTCAAATGAGCTTTAAACATCTTCAAACGAAAGAATACCAGCTCTAAGCCGATGGAGCCTGGCTTTCTACAGGGGATAAGGAAAAGGGCTTGCATGGTCATAACCTACAACGCGATTCTGACAGCGGCGGCACGATTCGTGTAAAATATTTCCGGGAGTTTTTGTTGGAGCCGGCTGAGGATTATTTTATTCCCCCTTACCATCCAAGTATAACACGCGGAAGCGAAAGTAACGCATTGTCAGACCTGCCCCCGCGATTTTGACAGCGGCG
>ONNU01000269.1 GCA_900319255.1 uncultured Eubacteriales bacterium | reverse complement strand
GATTTCAAAAGGGGAGAACCTTAAGAGGGGGGCGCCAGCCACCCTCTTGTGGTTCTCCTCTTTTGTCGCAGCGGCAAAGCCGCTGCCTCCGGAAGAAGTCAGCGGTCAATAGAAACCAGGTTATAAAGAATAAGTCCCGAATCTGTTTTTTCTACTTTAATGCCCTGAGATAAATTTTATCAGTTTTTCTACTTTTGTCCGCAGCGGCAAAGCCGCCGCCCTGTAAGAAGTCAGCGGTCAGAAGAAGCCAAAAATATAAAGAAAAACTGTAAAATCCGAAATCACTTACTTTTTTCACTGCCCCGTTATTAGCTTGTTTACGGTATCAGGCTTGCCAGCTCCTCAAATGAATATTCCCTTTGTAATGCGCAGTTTATCGCCATTCCTATCATCTTCGATCCACGCTCTATCAGCAGATCTACCTCTCTCGGCGTAACTATCATGCTCCTTGCCGCCTCCAGATCAGACGGCGCAGCATTTTCCGAAAGATCGCTTATCAATGTCAGCGCGTCAACTACCGTCGGTATCCCTATTCCGATCACAGGTATCCCCAGAGTTTTCTCCGTCAGCGCAAAACGGTTGTTTCCTATTCCAGAGCCGGGAGAGATCCCGGTATCGCTGATCTGTACAGTTCTCCCCAGATGGGAAACGCTTTTTGATGCAAGGGAATCTATTGCGATCACAACGGCAGGGGAAATGCTTCGTATCAGCGACATAACTATCTCGCCTGTTTCTATCCCGGTTTTGCCCAGCACTCCCGGCGATAGCACAGAAGCCGGACGCAGCGATGAAAGCCCGGCGCTTCTTGCGATCTCGCCTTTGATATGTCTTGTAGCGATAACGGTGGAGGCGGAAAAGGGTCCTAACGCATCGGAGGTGATATCCGTATTTCCGATGCCGATGACCAGAGCGTCCCCCTTTTTCGGGATAAGCGCAGATATTTCGTCAGCGATCGTGCAGATCTGGGAGCTTATATCTCTGAAATTATCCGTCAGCGGCAGAGAGCTGATAGTGATATATTTTCCGCAGGGCTTTCCGATACGCCGGGCGGCGCTTTTTGTGCGTATGGAAAGCCTGTGTATTTTCATACCGCAGCGGCTTTCGCTTTCAAAGCCTATCCCTTCGTTATTCCCTCCGCTTATTTCATGGGATTCAATTGCAAGGTCAGTTCTCAGATCCATTGTCAGCAGCTCCTTCTGGTTGGTTTTTCATTTTATTATTTCCGTTTTTTGCGCTGTGATACAATGGGTCAGGAAAAATTCCGCTTTGAATGTCGGCTTTGATGTTTTTGTACCGGATGTATTGTATGCCGGCAATGTATTGTTCTGTTCACTTCCTGCGGCGGGGTGCTGAAATAAAATAACCAAAAGTTTGAGAAAAATCTTAATAAATCCGGCAAAATGCTTGTTGACAGTAATTGATGTTATTAGTATAATTAAGAATGTACTATGAAGAAAAGTGGATTATTATATGCAGGTCTGCAAATTTTGATGTGAAAGAAAAAAGACCGGGTAAAACGGTTGCTTTTTCTGAGACGCTGCATGTTTACAAGTGAGTTTGTGGAGGAATATGATGAATAAAATGAAAAAAGTTACTGCAATAGTTCTTGCAGCAGCCATTGCTGTATCTGCCGTAATGCTGAGTGCCTGCGGAGAAAAGAAGCCCGAAAATGAAAACAAGACCTCAGAGGTCAGCCAGCAGTCAAAGGAAGAATCAAAAGAAGAATCCGCTGTTGAATCCTCTGAAAAAATCGAGGATATCAGCGCCATAACTGCAAAGCCTGAGATCACAAAGGAACAGCTCAGCAATATCGACAATTTCATTGCAAAATACAAATCTATCCCTGAATTCACACTCAAGGGCGATAAGATAGATGCAAAAAAGATCGCCAAGAATAAGGTTATAAGCTTTATTCCTGACAATTCAAACAACGTATTCACTTCACTCGTTACCGACCAGTTCAAAAAGGCGGGTAAGAACGTAGGAATAAAAGAGATAATCGCCGATGAATCCGACGGCACGCCGGCTTATTATAATTCAGCGCTTGACAAAGCTATAAAACAGAGCAATCTTGCGGTTCTTTACGGAGATATCAACAAGGATCAGATCGCAACGAATATCGAGCTTACACAGGCTAACGGTATCAGAGTTATCTCAGCCGGCTATGTAGGCGATGATTCCAAGGATCATTATGTTGACTATACTATCCCGATAGATTATCAGTTAGCAGGAAAGCTTCTTGCAGACTGGGCTATCAGCAAGAACAAGGGCAAGGTCAATGCGCTTGCCATCAATAATTCCGATTCAACGGTATCCACCTCTGTATACAAGGGCTTCACTGCTGAATTTATCAATTATGTAACAGAGGGCTACTGCACAGTGCTCAGCGGCTCTTCCATTGAAACCGGCAACGGACTTGCAACAAAGATCAAGCAGGCTCTTGAAAAGGATCCCAACCTCAATTATATTATCGTTCTTGACGAAACCATGATAAACGATGCTATCAGCGCAGTTGACCAGAGCGGCAAGAATCTCAAGATCATTTCCACAGGCGGCGGCACCTCCGCATTCACAGCTGCTGAAAACGGAAAGCTTGATATGCTTGTTGCCCAGAGCTACGAATGGACAGCATATGCGATGTTTGATTATTCACTGAGGGTACTCGGCGAGCAGAAGCTCCCGGACATACAGAGCGTTCCGGTAAGAGTAGTAACAGCCGATTCCATCAAGAATGATATGGAAAACACAGAATATGAAGATATCGAAGGCTTTTATGAGATCTG
>ONNU01000150.1 GCA_900319255.1 uncultured Eubacteriales bacterium | reverse complement strand
TTGTGGTTCTCCTCTTTTGTCCGCAGCGGCAAAGCCGCTGCCCCCGGAAGAAGTCAGCAACCAATAGAAGCAGGATAAAAAGAATAAGCCCCGAATCTGCTGTTCTGCTTTTACGCCTTGAGATTTGCTTCATTAGTATTTCTGCATTCCAAAACTAACCGCTAAAGACTGAAAACCTGAACTTAAAAATTTATTATTTTCTATCCCACTATAAATTCAAATAATTTCAATTTACAGCTTTGTCATTTTATACATAAAATCAAAATTTTTTGTTGCAATAATAGTCAAAGTGTGCTATAATAACATCGCTGCCGTAAAAAATGGAGCTGTTTTGTGCGCTTCGGACGGCAGAAAGTGTGAAAACACATAGCATCTTGTGTATATGAAAGGAAAGAATTGAATTATGTATTGGGTCAATGAATCAGTGTTCTATCATATCTATCCGCTGGGCTTCTGCGGAGCGCCGAGGATCAATGACGGGTGTCTTGAATACCGTCTTGATAAGGTGATCGACTTTATCCCGCACCTGAAAGAGATGAATGTCAATGCCGTATATTTCGGTCCGGTGTTCATGTCAACAACTCACGGATATGATACAAATGATTACTTCAATATTGATAACCGTCTGGGTGATAACGAAAGCTTTGCCCGTATCTGCGAAAAGCTCCATGAAAACGGTATCAGGGTAGTGCTTGACGGCGTATTCAATCATGTCGGCAGAGGCTTCTGGGCATTCAAGGATATTCAGGAGAAGAAACAGAATTCCCCCTATTGCTCATGGTTCCAGAATCTCAATTTCGGCGGCAACAGTCCCTGGGGCGATCCCTTCTGGTATGAGGGATGGGAAGGAAATTACGACCTTGTAAAGCTTAATCTTCGTCATCCTGATGTAAAACAGCATATTTTTGACGCTGTGGCAATGTGGATGGAAAAGTTCCATATTGACGGTCTGCGTCTTGATGTTGCGTATTGCATGGATCAGGATTTCCTCAGAGAGCTGAAATATTTCTGCAAGAGCAAGGATCACGATTTCTGGCTCATGGGCGAGATCATCCACGGCGATTATGCAAGACTTGCAAATCCCGATCTCCTTGATTCCTGCACCAACTATGAATGCTACAAGGGAATTTACAGCTCCCATAACGACCATAACTATTTTGAGATAGCTCATTCCCTCAACCGTCAGTTTGCAAACGGCGGAATATATCATAATATCTATACCTATAACTTTGTTGATAACCACGATGTAAACCGTATCGGCAGCACCGTAAAGGAATTTGATAATATCAAGAACTGCTATACCATGCTGTATTATATGCCGGGCGTTCCGTCAGTATATTACGGCAGCGAATGGGGCATCAAGGGTCAGAAGAATAATACAGAGCATGATTATCCGCTGCGTCCATGTGTGAATGTATCGGATATCGAGGATAATGAGCTGTACCGTCATGTCTGCCGTCTGGGAGCGATCCGCAGAAAGTATAAGGCGCTGAAATACGGAAGCTTTGAAAACACCGTGATCCGCAATGAGCAGCTTGTTTTCAAGCGCAAATTCGAGGATGAGACAATATATATCGCAGTGAATCTTTCCGCAAGCGATTTCAATATCGGCTTCAATACAGACGGCGGAGTAAAGCTTTATGATGTATATGACGGAAAGACAGCATATGATGTAAACGGTTCATATACCAATATACACATACCGGCTCACGGAACAAGAGTTCTTGTACTCACCGGCGGAGACGCGCCCGAATATCCGGACGGAGATATAAAGCCTGAACAGCCGGCAGCAGATGAAAACACCGGAGCGCAGGCACATGAGGAAAACGCGCAGCAGGAGATAAAGCCCCTGCCGGAGATAGGCGAGCCGGGCAGATACCGTCATTTCAAGGGCGGCGAATATGAATTCATCTGCATAGCAAAGGATACAGAAACCTCCGAAGAATTTGTAATATATAAGGAAGTCGGCGGCGAAGGCAGGATCTGGTCAAGACCGGTAGCAATATTCTATCAGTATGTAGACGTTGACGGCAGACAGGTTCCGAGATTTGAAAAGATCTGAGTAAAGGGACAGTGTAAAATAATATAATGAAAGAATAAAAGCGGCATCCGGCAGAGAGTGATCTGTCGGATGCCGCTTTCAGGGTCGTGACGGGATATTTCTGTGAACAAGCAGAAAAAAGATATACCTGCGGGTGAAGGAAAAAAATATCACGTCCGACAAAAGTCGAACGCGATATCAAATGCGGAGCTTCGCCGTTAGCCTGCCCGGGGGGATTCGAACCCCCGATCTTCAGAGTCGGAGTCTGATGCATTATCCAGCTGTGCTACAGGCAGTTATCCTGCAAAACATAGTATATCACAACCTCTCCGAAATTTCAAGTAGCTCATAACCGCCGCCGGCGTGCCGCCGGTGTCATGTTCGCGTTGTAAGTTATTACCATGCAAGGCTTTTTCCTCGCGATTGTAAGATTATCTATGCTGCATTATTTGTCGGTCT
>ONNU01000209.1 GCA_900319255.1 uncultured Eubacteriales bacterium | reverse complement strand
TACGAAGCTGCACGACGGACTTACCTGGGACGACCCCGAATGTCTGTGCGCAGTAAACAGCTTTGCCGCCAAGGGCAACTCAGATATGCTGACTACCAACAACGGCAATTATGTACGCTGGAAGAAATACAACGACTTTTTCTGCGCAGAAAAAGAAAAAATAACCCTTTCGCATTATCTGGAGCTGCTTACATGCGAAAAGGTCGAAGACAGTCCCGTAGTGAATATAAGAAGCAATAATCTTGTTCATACAGTAGTAGCAGATTATGATTCACACAGACTGATCGCTCTGATGACAGGCAAGGAGGGCGTTAAGGACGAGGTAAGCTTTATTGACCTGGGTTCGTTCTGATATACTCCTGACGTAAAAATCAAGCAGTTTATGGAGTGGTGCGTTGAGGGTGCATCCACCTACAGCTCTTTCAGAAGCGGCATCTGCACTGAATGAAGAAGGAACCGAAACCTCTTTTTACTGGATAGGCAGCAAGCCTGTCGGGGGTTGTATCGGATGCTTTCAGTGCACGAATAAAAAGCAATGCGTGTTTGATGATAATATAGATCTATATAGTCTGTTCTGAGTCTTTTCAACGAAGCGTCCACAGCCTTTCTTATTGTTTCCGGTCTGGAATCAAGCCCTATGCATTTTCCGTTTTGAATATCCCAGCCGAATTTCGTAGCTATTTTTACCTGATCTCTCACCGGCGCCAGCGCTTCTCCTACAAGCTCCTCATTACCGCCGATGGCATAGACCTCAGATGTATCAAAGAATGTCTGTCCCATTTCTACAGCACGACGAAGAAAACGGATACCTTCATCCTTATCCGGAAACGGCGGATAGCTTTGGGATAATCCCATACATCCAAGACCTACCGCAGATACCTCAAGCTCCTTCGCTAATATTCGCTTTATCATATTATTGAACCTCCTGTCTTATCTGATTGTCAGACAATATACTTCTATTGATACTATTATAAAAAATGCAGAGAAAATCATCAATTCGATTTTCCCTGCGTTTCAATAAGTATTACTCTGGGTAAAGCTGTTTTCATCAACGATAGAAACAAAGAATCGAATTTGTCTCAAAAGCATTCCTTGCACTCCCTTGGCATTTGGTTAAATCAGTTAAATTAATTATATATCATCAGGCTGATTTCTTCAAGATTATTACAAAGTATAAAGCGACAGTTTATCTGTCCATGATCCTGCATGATCTGTAATGTATTGAGAACATCGGCTGCACTACGTCCGAAACGGGAAAGCTTGAATACAAGCACAAAAGAAACATTGTCCTTCTGATCTTCTGTATCTCTGATCATCCGCTGGAATTCTGGTCTGCCGCTGATGGACTTTCCTGAGCGTCCTGCATCTTCATATTCACCGGCAATTTCTATATCCATTGATTTCGCATAGGAACGCATGCGCTCCTTCTGGCTGAGTCCTGACTGTTTCCTTTTTTCCCTGAGCTTTTCCACGATTTTGGCTGTATCATCCATACCGGTTCCTCCTTATACCATTATAGCAGAAACGCTATTCAAGGGCAATTTTTTCGGGGGAAAAAACCGTCGAAGAGAATTTGAATCGTACTTGACTATTTTTTCTTACAGCAATTCTTCTATACGGAATTTATTATTATCAGGAACGAGCATTATCATACAGCTTTTTGATTTCCGGCGGCAGATCGTCAGGTATCATTTCGCTGAGCCTGTCCTCGCTGCCGTCCTGCATTGCGGTATCATAGTACCAGCATTTGAATTTCAGCATATCAAGTGTTTTCTGAAGGCGGAGCATTTCCTCTTCAACTGCCCTGCGTCTTGTTTCAAACAGCTTTTTGCGTTCAGGATAAGTAGATGCACCCTCGACACACCATTCCATAAACTGCTTGATCTCTTTTATTTCCAGCCCCGATCTTTTCAGACATTCGATCACCCTCAGTGCTTCAAGCTCACGCTCGCTGAATTTTCTGATCCCCGATTGTCTTTCCATTCCAGGAAAAAGCCCTTCCTTGTCGTAGTAGCGAAGGGTTGAGACCGGCAAAGAAAACATTTCCGAGACCTGACCTATGGTGTACATAAAAAATCTCCTTTTTCAAAAATAATCCTTGACCTAAAGTCAAGTTCAGGTGTTATAATGATTATAGCATTAAAAGAGAGGGAAAACAATCTGTTTGGAGGTTTTTCTATGAAAAAAACAGTTGCATTACTGATCGTTTTGTTGTTGAGCATGACTCTCACCGCCTGCGGCAATGTTCAGAACAAGGCAGAAAGTATAGTACAGTCAGAAGCGACATCAAGTACAAATTCGGACGGATCGTCTTTTCCGGAATCTACCCTATATTCAGAGGAAGAATCAACTGATGAACAAAAGCCTCAGACCTCGACAGAGGATAATGGAGCGTCCGTAGAAACGGAGGAACAAGCATTGAAAATGACCATAGGCAGCACTCCCGTTTCTGTAAAATGGGAGGACAACGAATCAGTTGGTTCGCTGAAAGAATTGTGCATAGATCAGCCCGTGACTATCTCAATGTCCATGTACGGCGGCTTTGAACAGGTGGGGACTATCGGTGCAGACCTGCCTTGTAATGATGTTCAGACAACCACTTCGTCAGGAGATATTGTTCTGTATTCAGGCAATCAGCTGGTCGTATTCTATGGTTCAAATTCATGGGCATACACAAGGCTCGGACACATCACGGATAAGACATCGCAGGAAATGACTGAACTTCTGAGCGGCGGCAATGTTACGATAACACTTTCAATATCTTAATGCGAAAGGGGCAATTAAAAATGAAAACAGCAGAACTCAAAT